>NZ_JAKUGE010000057.1:0-34888 GCF_022663795.1 Bacillus cereus group sp. BfR-BA-01349 | reverse complement strand
CGCAACCAAATGGTCCCGTGGTGTAGTGGTTAACATGCCTGCCTGTCACGCAGGAGATCGCCGGTTCGACCCCGGTCGGGACCGCCATTTTTTACATAAAGGCTCGGTAGCTCAGTCGGTAGAGCAGAGGACTGAAAATCCTCGTGTCGGCGGTTCGATTCCGTCCCGAGCCACCATTTTGAAATCACGAGCCGACTTAGCTCAATTGGTAGAGCAACTGACTTGTAATCAGTAGGTTGGGGGTTCAAGTCCTCTAGTCGGCACCACTTTCAAAATGAGCCATTAGCTCAGTTGGTAGAGCATCTGACTTTTAATCAGAGGGTCGAAGGTTCGAGTCCTTCATGGCTCACCATTTACAATTTAATGCGGGTGTAGTTTAGTGGTAAAACAAGAGCCTTCCAAGCTCTGGTCGAGAGTTCGATTCTCTTCACCCGCTTTTCAATTATGGGCCTATAGCTCAGCTGGTTAGAGCGCACGCCTGATAAGCGTGAGGTCGATGGTTCGAGTCCATTTAGGCCCACCATAATTGTTCCGCAGTAGCTCAGTGGTAGAGCTATCGGCTGTTAACCGATCGGTCGTAGGTTCGAGTCCTACCTGCGGAGCCATATTTATAGAGAAGTACCCAAGTGGCTCAAGGGGCTCCCCTGCTAAGGGAGTAGATCGCGAACGCGGTGCGAGGGTTCGAATCCCTTCTTCTCTGCCAGAATTGGCCCGTTGGTCAAGTGGTTAAGACACCGCCCTTTCACGGCGGTAACACGGGTTCGAATCCCGTACGGGTCATACTAAAAGAGATAGCATAATCTGCTATCTCTTTTTTGTTGTATAAAGGTGGACTTTGGATAGTCTGCATCTTTTATGCAATAGAAGAAATATGAAGTATGGGCTGTTGCAGTTGGGTATATAGAGCCGTAAATACAATCATGTTGTTTATTTGGGCCTGTATGAATATGAAGGAACTATCTATCTAATAAATGATACCTCAAGTTGAACTTTTACCCCAGCTGTATGGCTATAGCCTCCTACACTTGGAGAAACCGATGAAAATAAATAATATATAGAAGAAGCTGCTTTCTCTCAACAGGTGTGATCTACTGAAGACAGCTTTTTTATGTTGTCAGTATTGTCGAGTTTTGTCGGTAAGACGATATATTGCAAAAATCGCTGATATAATTTGAGTTACGATCGATAAATTTTAATAATCGCTGATATATTTGGAGTTACGGTCGATATATTCTAAAAATCGCCGATATAATTTCACTTACCGACGAAAAACACAAGAAAAACCCTTTCACAATCTAAAGAAAACGCCTCCATTGAAATTGATTCCACACCTGTTCCAATAACTTTACACTCTATGTGAAAAAGTTCACAAATAGGTCATAATTTGTGAAGTAATTCACAATAATACGTGCTACAATATGAATGTAAAGAAGTTAAACAACATTAAATTAGTATTTTAATTAATTACTTAAACAATCATAAAAAAATATATGTGAACAATAGAGAGGGGAAATTACCATGAAAAAAGGTATCAATCGTGTAGTATTAGTAGGAACAGGAGCTGTAGGTTGTAGTTACGCTTACTCAATGATCAACCAAGGTGTAGCTGAAGAATTCGTATTAGTAGATGTTAATGAAGCAAAAGCAGAAGGGGAAGCAATGGACTTAAGTCATGCAGTACCATTCTCTCCATCACCAACAAAAGTTTGGAGCGGTAGCTATGCAGATTGTAAATATGCAGATTTAGTTGTTATCACTGCTGGGTTACCACAAAAGCCAGGTGAAACTCGTTTAGACTTAGTTGAGAAAAATACAAAGATCTTTAAACAAATCGTTCGCGGCATTATGGATAGCGGATTCGATGGAATCTTCTTAATCGCAACTAACCCAGTTGATATTTTAACTTACGTAACTTGGAAAGAATCTGGTTTACCGAAAGAGCGCGTAATCGGTTCTGGTACTACTTTAGACTCTGCTCGTTTCCGTTACATGTTAGGTGACTACTTAGATGTAGATCCACGCAACGTTCATGCTTACATCGTTGGTGAACACGGTGACACTGAACTTCCAGTATGGAGCCACGCTACTATCGGTGTACAAAAATTAGAAACAATCTTAGCTAACAACGAACAGTACAAACAAGAAGACTTAGACAAAATCTTCGAAAACGTACGTGATGCAGCTTACCATATCATCGAGCGTAAAGGTGCAACTTACTACGGAATCGGTATGTCACTACTTCGTGTAACTAAAGCAATCTTAAACAACGAGAACAGCGTATTAACTGTATCTGCATACCTTGAAGGTCAATACGGCGAGAAAGATGCTTACGTAGGTGTTCCAGCTGTAATTAACCGCGAAGGTGTACGTGAAATCGTAGAACTTGAGCTAAATGAAGAGGAAAAAGCGAAATTCGCTCATTCTGTAAAAGTATTAAAAGAAACAATGGCACCAGTACTATAATAATTGCTAAATAATTCAGAGGTGGGAAACTGCTTCTTACCTCTGAACTTATATAATTTAATATAAATTCCTTTTCCGGTTTCCCTTGTATATCCCCAATATACCCCTTTTGCTGGATAAGGGTCGTTTATAGAAAAGAGCACTCTATTTTACGTAGAGTGCTCTTTATTATTCCGCTATTTGCCGGGCAGTAAAAACCCACTGATTAAAGTTTCATTTTATTATTTTTTAGGTGTTAATCCTAATTTCTTTAAAATATCTGCCAGTGTACCGCTTTTGGATTTTTCTACAGGTGTTTGTGATTTAGATGCATCTGGACCTTTTTTCAAGAAGTTCCTTTCAACGAAGCGAATATCTTTTTCGTCGACAATACCATCTTTATTAAGGTCTCCGTCTTTTACAGTTAGTCCTTTTTTACCATAGTTGCTAGCGATAATTTCAGCATCTTTAATATCGATTACTTTATCACCATTTACATCGCCGGCAATGTTTTCTTCAGGTCTTGCATAATAATATTGGCCAAGCAGCTTACCGTCTTTTTCAGTACCAAGTTTCGTTGTTAGGCGGCTTGTTAAATGTCCTGGCACCTCTACATATAAGTTATAGTCGCGTTTATTAACTGGAAGTCCATTTAGTTTGAAGTATCCGTATTTATCTAGTGAGCCTTCAAACTTATGACGGTAAGAATCAGTCGCATATACTTTTACGCCAAGCTTTGTATAATCGAACTTTTCATCTAAATATCCGTGTTCATTTAAGAACACACCAGGTTTAATATTTCCTTCTACTAGTGAGTTTAAGGACATAACTGAGAATGTTTGATCTTGAAGTACACGCATTCTATTTGGTTCTGATTCACCTTGTTTCCAGTAAACAAAAATTGGTGACTCTAATTGAGCGTTTGCTTCATAAAATTCATCATTTTCTACTTTGAAAGTTACATCAATGAACGGGAAATCACCATCTAATCCAGCAAAGTTTTTGTCATCGATAGCGCCGCCAACTGTAACAGAACCTGCCTCTAGTTTCGGTTCATTTACTTTTGCGGTTACTCCTTTTTCGGAAAGTAGCTTTTCAAAAGCAGGATTAAATTTCGCATTTCAATAACATTGTGGCAAAAAATATTGAGAAACATTTCTTTATGACAGATTATTTTGTTTTGATTTTGAGTGAAAAATAGCATGAAAAATAGGATAAACATAATAAAATAAAGGTTGAGAAAAAATAATTGGTAAAAATATAGAAGAATAATAAAGCGTTTTCAATGAATATTCGTCAAAATTCGATATTTTACACGGAAATGTGAAGAAAAACTAACATTTTTAAGAAAAAAACGAATGTTTTTTATAAATTAACAAGGATATTGCAGTTTTTCGCAGAAATAGTTAAAGTATAAAAAATTCTGTCATCTAAGTGAGGTGAGCATATTGAGTGTAATAAATTGTGAAGAAGTGAAACGAGATGAGTTTCATACAGAAAAGTACTATGAAAGTTATAACATCTTTGGCGCACATGTTGTGACGGAAGATGAGATTCAAGGGGTACGATTTACAGTGTGGGCTCCTCATGAGAAAGCAATGAGTGTTGTTGGAGATTTTAATGAGTGGGATTATGAGCAACATAAGATGCTACAAGTGACAGAAGAAGGCATTTGGTCCTTATTTATACCGCATATTGAAGAAGGAGAAATATATAAATATGCGATTGAAACGTTGGCTGGTGACGTCATTTTAAAGGCAGATCCGTATGCTATATATGCAGAAGTAAGACCGAATACGGCATCTGTAGTTTTTGATATAAAAGGATATGAATGGAATGATAAAAACTGGAATCGTAAGAAAAAGAAAAAACCGATTTATAAAGAAGCGATGACAGTTTATGAATTACATTTTGGTTCTTGGAAAAAGAAAGAAGATGGAACACTATATTCTTACAGGGAAATGGCAGAAGACCTCATTCCGTATGTGGTGGAACATCAATTTACACATATTGAAATTATGCCGCTTGTTGAGCATCCATATGATCGTTCTTGGGGATATCAAGGAACGGGATATTATGCAGCGACGAGTAGATTTGGTACACCGCATGATTTAATGTATTTTGTCGACGAATGTCATAAATATGGAATCGGTGTCATTTTAGATTGGGTACCGGGGCACTTTTGTAAAGATGCTCACGGTTTATATTTGTTTGATGGCACACCGACCTATGAATATAAAGATAAAGATGTACAAGAAAATCTAGTATGGGGAACTGTCAATTTTGATTTAGGAAAGAGAGAGGTACGTAATTTCTTAATTTCAAATGCGTTATTTTGGATGAGATATTTCCATATTGATGGTTTCAGAGTAGATGCAGTTGCGAACATGTTGTACTGGAATAAAGAAGGACAAGAGCAAAGTAATGAGTACGCTGTGTCATTTTTACGGGAGTTAAATGAAGCGGTATTTGCAGAGGATGAAGATTTTCTTATGACGGCAGAGGATTCAACAGCTTGGCCACTTGTAACAGCACCAACGTATGAAGGTGGGCTTGGATTCAATTACAAATGGAATATGGGTTGGATGAATGACGTGCTGAAATATATGGAGTGTGCGCCAGAGTACAGAAAATATATTCATGAGAAAATGACGTTCTCTTTACTATATGCTTACTCTGAAAACTTCATATTACCCCTTTCTCATGATGAAGTCGTTCATGGGAAAAAGTCATTATTAAATAAAATGCCAGGTGATTACTGGGATAAGTTTGCTCAGCTTCGTTTATTATATGGATATTTCTTTACTCACCCAGGAAAGAAATTACTTTTCATGGGAGGAGAATTCGGGCAGTTTGATGAGTGGAAAGACCTTGAAGATTTAGATTGGAATTTACATGATTTTGAAATGCATCGTTATATGCATGATTACTTTAAAGAGCTCATAGCATTGTATAAGCGCTCAAAACCACTTTGGCAGCTTGATCATTCGCCTGAAGGTTTTCAGTGGATTGATGCTAATAATAACGAGCAAAGTATTTTCTCATTTATCCGCCAAGGGGATAAACAAGAAGATGCATTAGTTATCGTATGTAATTTTACGAAAGCTACATATGAAAACTATAAAGTAGGTGTACCAGATTTCGAGTATTATAACGAGATTTTAAATAGTGATGCTGAGCAATATGGCGGGTCAGGGCAAGTAAATAAGAAACGTCTGAAGGCGATTCAAGAACCGTTTCATAATCAAGCAGCACATGTAGAAATTACAATTCCACCATTTGGCGTATCCATATTACGACCAGTGAAGACGAGAAAGGGGAGCAAAAAACAAGATGGCTCAAAAACAAAAGTGCGTAGCAATGTTACTAGCAGGGGGAAAAGGTAGTCGTTTAAGTGCATTAACAAAGAATTTAGCCAAGCCAGCTGTTCCATTTGGTGGTAAATATCGCATTATTGATTTTACGCTAAGTAACTGTGCGAATTCTGGTATTGAAACGGTTGGGATTTTAACGCAATATCAACCACTCGAACTTCATAATTATATCGGAATCGGAAATGCGTGGGATTTAGACCGAGTAAACGGTGGGGTCACAGTCTTACCTCCTTATGCGGAGTCTTCAGGGGTTAAGTGGTATACAGGTACGGCAAGTGCCATTTATCAAAACTTAAACTATTTAAGTCAGTATGAACCGGAGTACGTTCTCATTTTATCAGGCGACCATATTTATAAAATGGATTACAGTAAGATGCTAGATTACCATATTGAGAAAGAATCGGACGTATCCATTTCTGTTATTGAAGTACCTTGGGATGAAGCAAGTCGCTTTGGCATTATGAATACAAATGAAGAAATGGAGATTGTTGAGTTTGAAGAGAAACCGCAATTTCCAAGAAGTAATCTTGCATCAATGGGAATCTATATTTTTAATTGGTCAATTTTGAAAGAGTATTTAGAGATGGATGCAAGAAACCCTGAATCTAGTAACGATTTCGGAAAAGACGTACTTCCGCTTTTATTGGATGAAGGGAAGAAGCTAATGGCGTATCCGTTTGAAGGATATTGAAAAGATGTTGGAACGGTGAAGAGCTTATGGGAAGCGAATATGGATTTGCTTCGCGATGAAACATCACTGAATTTAAATGATCGTAATTGGCGTATTTACTCTGTCAATCCAAACGAACCGCCTCAATATATTGCTGAAAAGGCGAAAGTAGAAGAATCGCTTATTAACGAAGGGTGCGTCATTGAAGGGGACGTGAAGCATTCTGTGTTATTCCAAGGAGTGACGGTGGAAGAAGGAAGTATGGTGATTGATTCTGTCGTTATGCCAGGGGCTAAGATTGGTAAAAATGTTGTGATTGAAAGAGCGATTGTTGGATCAGAAATGGTTATCGAAGATGGAACAATCATTCGTCCAGAAAAGAATGTTGACGATGTAGTATTAATTGCTGAAGGGAAATAGAAAAGGGGGATGAAATGAATGGGAGAAAAAATGTTAGGAATTATTAATGCAACGGGAAGTTTTCCTTCCTTAAAGAAAGTAACAGGGCATCGTTCACTAGCGGCGTTACCGTTTGGGGGCCGTTATCGACTCATTGATTTCATGCTTTCAAATATGGTGAATTCTAGTATTCATAGTGTGGCAGTTTTTACAAGCCATAAAAATCGTTCGTTAATGGACCATGTTGGTTCAGGAAAACAGTGGGATTTAGATAGAAAACGAGACGGACTATTTTTATTCCCGCCAAACTGCCAATGTGACCAAGATGAATTTGGGTCTTTTGCACACTTTAGAAGACATATTGATTATTTTCTAAGAAGCAGAGAAGAGTACGTTGTTATTACGAATAGCCATCTCGTAACAGCATTAAATTTTCAAGCGGTGTTAGAGCGACATATACATACGGCAGCTGATATTACGGAAGTTTGCCATGAAGGGGTTTCGCTTCAAACATATGTGTTAAAGAAACAATTATTGTTAGACTTATTTGAGTCATATAAAGATGTGGAACAATACAGTTTATTTGATGTAGTGAGAGAAAAGCGCGGGAAATCATTACACATTGCTACATATGAACATACTGGATATGTAGCAATTATTGACTCGATTGAAAGTTACTATAAACATAGCTTAGAAATTTTGCAACCTGCTATTTGGAAGCAATTATTTAAGAAAGAAGCACCGATCTTTACGAAAGTAAAAGATGAGCCACCAACTCGTTATCTAAAGGGTGCAGTCGTGAAAAATACAATGATTGCAAACGGTAGTATTATTGAAGGGGAAGTCGAAAACAGTGTTGTTTCCCGTTCAGTTAAAATTGGAAAAGGTTCAATTATTCGTAATAGCATTATTATGCAAAAGAGCCAAATTGGAGATAACTGTATAATAGACGGTGTTATTATTGATAAAGACGTGAAAATTGGTGACGGTGTTGTACTAAAAGGAAACGCCGATGAGCCATACGTTGTAGAAAAAGGAAGCGTTCAAAACAGTACGATTAATAGTTATTCTTAAGAGAATCAGTGGGGGTCTTCCTCCACTGATTAAAGTTTTAATTCAAATGAAAACTCGAAGGGAGGAAGCTGCAAGAGGAGTAATAAAAACTTTTCGCGCAGTGGGACAACAAGTGAATATTTTATTTGCAGTATCAGAATGTGTACCGTTTGTGAAATCGGGAGGATTAGCTGATGTAGCGGGTGCGCTCCCAAAAGAGCTGAAAAAATTAGGAGTGGACGTTCGTATTATACTTCCGAATTATAGTCTCATTCCGCAAAAGTTAAGAGATGGATGTACGTTACATAAAGTAATTAACGTCCCGCTTGGGTGGAGAAATCAATATTGTGGAATTTTAAAAGGTGAGCAAGACGGAATTACGTATTACTTAATAGATAATGAATATTATTTTAAGAGAGATTCTCTGTATGGTCATTATGATGACGGAGAGCGTTTTTCTTATTTCTCAAAAGCGGTGTTAGAGTGTATTCCTCATCTTGATTTTGAAGTGGATGTTCTTCATAGCCACGATTGGCATACGGCTATGGTTAATTTCTTACTTCGTGAAAAGTATCAAGATAACCCGTTATATGAGCGTATTAAAACGGTATATACAATTCATAACTTACAGTTCCAAGGTGTATTTCCTCCTGAAGTAATGTACGACTTGTTAGAACTTGGTGATGAATATTTCCACAGTGAGCAGTTAGAGTTTTATGGGAATGTGAACTTTATGAAGGGCGGTATTATAGCTTCAGATCAAATTACAGCAGTTAGCCCGACATATAAAGAAGAAATTCAATATGAATTTTTCGGTGAGAAGTTAGATGGGTTGTTACGAAAATATAATGATAAGCTTAGCGGCATTGTAAATGGAATTGATACGAGCGTATATAATCCAGAAACGGATTCGTATATTACTGCTCAGTACGATGCAGAGTCATTAGAGGAAAAGAATGAAAATAAACGCGCCTTGCAGCGTTATTTTGGTTTGCCCGAAAAAGAGGATACACCAATTATTTCAATGGTAACGAGATTAACGAAGCAAAAAGGTCTTGATTTAGTACGTACTGTATTCCGCGAAATAATGGAAGAAGATGTACAATGTATTATTTTAGGTTCAGGTGATTCGGAATATGAGCAATTCTTTGAGTGGATGGCATACGAGTATCCTGAGAAGGTAAAAGTGTATATCGGATTTAATGAAGAATTAGCTCACCAAGTATATGCGGGAAGTGATTTATTCTTAATGCCATCACTGTTTGAACCGTGTGGACTTGGACAACTTATCGCATTAGCTTACGGTACGATTCCAATTGTAAGAGAAACAGGCGGATTAAATGATACGGTACAATCTTATGATGAAGAAACTGGAGAAGGAAATGGTTTCAGTTTCACGAACTTTAATGCACATGACATGTTGCACACAGTTCTTCGTGCAATTGAATTTTATCATGATAAACCGGTATGGGAGCAGCTTGTAAAGCAAGCGATGACGGAAGATTATAGCTGGGAGAAGTCAGCTCTTGCTTATAAGAAATTGTATAAAAGTCTCATGGAATAACATGTAGGTGGTGAAGAAATGTTTACTCATGTTGAAAGTTTCAAATCAGCTTTTCTAGAAAAGTTAGAGACGATGTATGGTAAAAGTTTCAAAGACTCTACAACTCGTGATCAATATAATACACTCGGCCATATGGTACGTGAGTATATGAATGGTCAATGGATTGCAACGAACGAGAGTTATCGATCCGGAGAGCAAAAGCAAATGTATTACTTGTCTATTGAGTTTTTGCTTGGACGTTTGCTTGGAAGTAACATCTTGAATTTAGGTATTCGAGATGTATGCGAGCAGGGGTTATCTGAACTAGGGATTTCGTTACAAGAGTTAGAAGAAGTGGAAGCAGATGCAGGTCTTGGAAATGGTGGACTTGGACGATTAGCAGCCTGTTTCCTTGACTCACTTGCATCGTTAAACTTACCAGGTCATGGTTGTGGCATTCGTTACAAACACGGCTTATTTGATCAAAAGATCGTTGATGGTTACCAAGTTGAATTTCCAGAACAATGGCTTCTTCATGAAAACGTATGGGAAGTAAGAAGGCATGATCAAGCTGTAGAAGTAAGTTATTTCGGCAATGTTGAACCGCTATACATTGATGGACGTTTAGAGTTTAGGCATACGAATGCAGAAGTGATTATGGCAGTACCATATGACGTTCCGGTAGTAGGTTATGAGACGAGTACTGTAAATACACTTAGACTTTGGAATGCTGAACCAGTTCCTTTCCCGCAAAATTGCAAAGATATTTTGAAATATAAGCGTGAAACAGAAGCGGTATCGGAGTTTTTATATCCAGATGATACGCATGATGAGGGGAAAATACTTCGTTTGAAACAACAGTATTTCCTTGTATCAGCAAGTTTGCAAAATATCGTTCGTATGCATAGAGAAAGATATGGTGATCTTCGTCAATTACATGAGAAAATTGCGATTCATATTAATGATACACATCCAGTTTTGGCGATTCCAGAATTGATGCGTATTTTATTAGATGAAGAAAAACTAGCATGGGAAGAAGCTTGGCACATAACGACGCAAACGATTTCTTATACAAATCATACGACGTTATCAGAAGCGCTTGAGAAGTGGCCAATTCACATTTTTAAACCGTTATTACCGAAAATTTATATGATTATTGAAGAGATTAATGAACGTTTCTGTCATGAGCTTTGGGAACGTTATCCGTATGAATGGCATCGTATTGAAGAGATGGCGATTATTGCACATGATCTTGTGAAAATGGCTCATTTGGCAATTGTCGGTAGCCATAGCGTAAACGGTGTAGCAAAAATTCATACGGAAATTTTAAAGCAACGTGAAATGCGATTGTTTTATGAGTTTTATCCAGATAAGTTTAATAATAAAACGAATGGGATCGCTCATAGACGCTGGTTAATGAAGGCGAATCCACAGCTGACAAACCTTATTTCAGAGGCGATTGGAACAGAGTGGAAGAAAGAACCGATTAAGCTTCAAGAGCTACAATTAGTTCAATACGATGCGAGTTTCCAAGAGAAATTTGCAGAGGTAAAACAAGAGCGTAAAGAAATTTTAGCGGCGCGCATTCATAATAAAATGGGGATTACAATTGATCCTAATTCTATTTTTGATGTGCAAGTAAAAAGACTGCATGCTTACAAACGACAATTACTAAACGTTTTTCATATTTTATATTTGTATAACCGTCTGAAAGAGGATGCTAGTTTTACATTTTATCCGCGTACTTTTATTTTTGGAGCGAAAGCATCACCTGGCTATTATTACGCGAAAAAAATTATTAAATTAATAAATGAACTCGCAAGAAAAGTGAATAATGATCCGTACGTAAGCCAATATATGAAAGTTATCTTTCTAGAAAACTATCGAGTTTCTGTAGCGGAAGATATATTCCCAGCGGCCGATGTAAGTGAACAAATTTCAACTGCGAGTAAAGAAGCATCGGGAACAGGGAATATGAAATTTATGATGAATGGTGCGATTACACTCGGAACGCTAGACGGAGCGAATATTGAAATAAAAGACAGGGTCGGTGATGATAACTGTTTCATTTTCGGTTTAACAGCAGAAGAGGTTCTTCATTACTATCAAAATGGTGGATATCGTGCAAGTGATTATTATCACCACAATGGGCACATTAAAAAGGTAGTAGATCAGTTAACGAATGGTTTCTTTGCACAGTCGGGAGCCGAATTTGAAGCAATTTACGATTCTCTCGTTATTCAAAATGATGAATATTTCGTTCTGCGAGATTTTGGTCCATATGCTGAAAGACAAGAAGCTGTCGGTAGAGCTTATGAGAACCGAACGAAGTGGCTAGAAATGTCGATTTTAAATATTGCACAGTCTGGTCATTTTGCGAGCGATCGAACGATTTTGCAGTACAGTAATGAAATTTGGGGTATTGGTAATGCTGTTAAACAGTTTTAAAGAGGTTGCTATATTGGGAGATATATTATCGATTTACCAACAGAAATGGATATTAATAAATAAAACGTGCTTAATAAAATTAAGCTCGTTTTATTTATTTTGCTTAAGAAAGAAATGGAACAGTGGTATATATGATACCTGCCCCATCATACTCTCCTGTCGCAAAGTATGAAAATGTAAAGAAACCTGTAACCGTAAAAATTACAATAAGGAAAAATGCGAAGATAAATTTTAACATGTAAGGTCCCCTCATCCAAAAATAACTTCATAGATTATTATAGTATACGAATATTTTATTTCCAATTGTTTACTGGTTAAAAATGAGAAGTCAGACATGTTTTGTATGTTGTAATGGAATGATTATTTGTAATGGATTTTGTGTTTTTTGTAAATGTCATGTTGTGATGGACGTGTGCATACTCCCAATCATGATCATTAAAATTTATGTTTCGGGGAGGGAGAAGTGGGACGACATCGAATAAGTTGACGAAACGAAAGCTACTAGCTACTTGTAGTTTATAATAATTTCGAAAAGCGATATCTCCTACTTTTGGAGAAGCGAATGTATAAAGTCCATACTGTGCGAAGGCAGTATTTATACGTGCATCTAATATGTGTAATGTGGCAAGCGCGCCACCTAGACTATGCCCAGTAGCTAGCAGTTTTTTATGTGCTGGCAATGATACGAGCATATCCATAATAGAATCACGACAAGACTCATAAATAGAGAGAAAACCGTTATGGACATTTCCGCCATTTAAAGCATAAGGATAAGGTTTTTGATTGACGAGAGAATCAATAATCCAATCTGGATCTGTTTGAGTGCCTCTGAAGGCAACGATAATTGTATCCTCAGATTCTAATATAAATCCGAACCATTCTGTTGTTTGAATGGCCTTTCCTTGAAAACCTTGTACATATTGAAAACCATCTGGTATTTCGAAAATGCCATTTTGTTTATATTGTTCATACGTTAACTCACAACAAGAAGCTAACAGTATGGCAGTTTCTTTATCAAAGGATAAAGGAGTACGCATTAAGGTAGCCCTCCTTAAGAAAAGGTATAGTTTAATATATGCGGTGAGGAACTTGATTCATTCTTTTGAAGGTGGAGAATAGCTTGTATCGCTTACCTAAATCAGTGGAGGAAATTATAATGTCAAAATAAAACAGTGCCTGATAAGGACACTGTTTACTCTTTTTCATCTCAAGGAATCGACTTTTTTAGTTATTCTTAATGAACTGACGCATGCGTTAGTTGCATAAGTAAGAGGTTTGAAAAAATAGCCTGTATATATTTGAATGATGAATAACTTACCTATTTTCTTGTGTTTGTTTGCGTTACATACAGAAAAAATTCGGAAAATAAAACATATTATTTATCTGTTTGTTTTTGCTTCTTTTTCAAATACTCCGTACGCAATTTTTCAAGTTGCTGCTTTTTATCAAATTTGGCAGGCTTCTGTTTTTCATGGAACTTTGCCACAGCTACCTGACTTTTGGAATCCAATTGATATTTTCCCACTTTGTTCACCTACTTTTCTTGTCTCTAAAGAGAATCTACTCAACAAATATAATATACCTTATTTTCCTTAAGTAAACCTTATTACTTTATTTTAACTGCTTTTTCTCGTTTGTAGACGTAAATTAAAACACCCTTGCTTGCAGTAATAAAGTGAAAGGGTGTTTTAATTTTATTATTTTATTAGTTGATGGCCATGCCCACATAAGGGCACAGTTTACTCTTTCCCATCTAATAAACGACCAAGGCCACCTAATACACTACCTTCGCCAGTACTTTGCGCTGCTGGGCTTGTAAGGCGTGCTGCTAATCGGCTAAGTGTTAAGGACTGAATCCAAACTGTTCCAGGTCCTTCTAACGTTGCGAAGAATAAACCTTCGCCGCCAAATAGAGCTGTTTTTACTTTTCCAACGAACTCGACATCATAGTTAATGTCTTTTGTCATAGCAACGAGACAACCTGTATCAATGCGAAGTTTCTCACCAGGTTTTAATTCACGTTTATATACAGTTCCACCTGCGTGCATGAAAGCAAGACCGTCACCTTCAAGTTTCTGCATGATGAAACCTTCACCACCGAAGAAACCAGTTCCTATTTTTTTCGTAAATTCAATTCCGATAGAAACACCTTTTGCGGCACAAAGAAAGGCATCTTTTTGACAAACTACTTTTCCTTGATATTCTGTTAAATCTACAGGAATAATTTTACCAGGATAAGGAGCAGCAAATGAGACGTGGCGTTTGCCGTGACCTGTATTTGTAAATACAGTCATAAACATACTTTCGCCTGTAACGAGACGCTTACCAGCGCCCATTAATTTTCCGAATAAACCTCCAGATGGGCCAGAACCATCACCGAAGATTGTTTCCATTTCTATGTAATCTTCCATCATCATCATTGCGCCAGCTTCTGCGATCACGCTTTCTTCTGGATCTAACTCAATTTCAACAAACTGCATATCATCTCCGTATAACTTATATTCGATTTCGTGTGCTCTCATTTTTTTCACCTCGTATGTAATAGATACTTATATTGTACAGAATTTAATAGGATTAGAATACTTTAGTTTTGTTAATTTTCAAATAAAGTAGGGCCACCCAAAACGGATTAGCAGTTCCCGCCAATCAAGCTGCCCGTAAATGGTGGGATAAAATATGAATATAGAAATTCAACATTATATTAAAATTATAAAAAAATGGTGGAATGAAAGTGTTCTCATTTGACGTTTTGGATATAGCGTGATATAGTGAAATCACTATTGAGCTACATAATGTGGTACGGAAATAAAGCACGTTGAATTAAAGGCTGTAAGCTTGTTATACATTCATGTCCTTTATATCCACCTTTTCATGTGGATTCATAGTTTCATTTTTATTTAGGAGGTACATGACATGCAAACAGGTAAAGTTAAATGGTTCAACAGCGAAAAAGGTTTCGGTTTCATCGAAGTTGAAGGTGGAGACGATGTATTCGTTCACTTCTCAGCTATCCAAGGTGACGGATTCAAAACTTTAGAAGAAGGTCAAGAAGTTTCTTTCGAAATCGTTGAAGGTAACCGTGGACCACAAGCTGCTAACGTTACAAAAAACTAATTAGCTAGCGATAAAAAGCATTCCGATTTTCGGAATGCTTTTTTTATTCTTTGGAACTCGACTCATTTGAAGATAGTTCGCCCTTAAACGTACGCTCTTCAAAGTCATCAAGCATTTGTTCATATTCTTCATGCTCTTCTGTAGCGAAAACTTGCGGATTTTTTCCATACATATCCGTACCGATAAAGTTTTCAAAATCCTCTACGTATCCTACATTTTCCTCACTATTTACGTACATGCCGTTATAATTTTTCGAATCTCGTCTTTCTAAATCAGACGGTGTTTCAGACGTTCCATAATTGGCAACATCTTGCCACGCATCTTCTGCATCGTACTCAACAGAACGATCTTCATCATGTTTATGGAAAGCAGGGGATAACACTTCTTCCTCAACTGGTCGTGTATTCATATTTAACTTATTTGTCGCGTGCTGGATGCATGTTGTAGCAGTCGGCATTGCCTCTAATCTTTCAAACGGAATTTCTTCACCAGACACTTCGCAAATGCCGTACGTACCCGCTTCTATTTTTTGCAGGGCATGTTTCGTATCCTCTAGCTGTTTATGCCAAAGTTCAATAAGTCCGAAGTCTTTTTCGCGTTCATATAGCTCTGTAGCCATATCAGCTGGATGGTTATCATAGCTAGATAATTCTCCAACAGACTCGCGTTCAGATGCACGATCTTCATTTTCATGTGTTTGTATCGTTTGCTCTAGTTCTTGCTTTTGCTTTTCTAAAACGGATTTAAATTGATTTATTTGTTGTGGAGTTAACATAGTCGTCCACCTTCCTACAATTCAGTTTCTTTACATAGTATGAGCGTTGCGAGTAGGAATTATGAGCTGAAATTGGTATATGAAAAAGGAGCCGCGTTAGCAGCTCCTTTTAAAGGAAATATCCAAGTAATAATCCGATTCCCATTAGGAAACCGAAGATTGTATTTGTTTTTGCTGTTGCAATCATCGCAGGTACCATTTCCATTGGAATGCTTTTGCCGATAAAGCCTTTCGTCGCTTTAAATGCTTTCGGTGCACTTAAAAATACGATAAGCATCCATGGTGATACGATGCCCACGATAATTAAAGCAATTGTCCAAATGTAGGAAACGATGAACATCGAAGCAAGTACACCAACAGCTCTTTCACGTCCAACGAGAATTGCTAACGTTTTACGACCGTTTTCTTTATCGCCATCTAAGTCACGAATATTATTAGCTAGTAAAATGGCACCAATTAAAATGGAGCTTGGAATAGATAGTAAAATGACTTCTGATGTTACAGTTCCAGTTTGAATAAAGAATGAAATTCCAATAATGATAACACCCATAAATAATCCGGCTGTTAACTCTCCAAATGGTGTATAGGCAATGGGAAGTGGGCCACCCGTGTAAAGGTAAGCAACGGCCATACAAACAAGACCGATTGCAGCAAGCCACCAGCTAGAATTCATACAAATATAAACACCTAATAGTATTGCGATGCCGAAAAATCCAAATGCTAAGTTAAGCACTGTTTTTGGCTGAATGCCATCGCGAACGATAGCGCCGCCGATACCAACTGAACCTTCGTGATCGAGTCCTCTTTTATAATCAAAGTATTCATTAAACATGTTTGTTGCTGCCTGAATGAGAAGACAAGCAAGAAGCATTATAAGGAAAAGAGGGAGATGTATTTGATTTATACCTCCGACCTGCATTGCATAGGCTGTTCCGATGAAAACAGGAACGAAAGCTGCTGTTAATGTATGGGGACGTAGTAAACTCCACCAAATGCGCCAGCCTGTTTGCTTGCTTGGTTTTGGCGCCGTAGGAGAGGAATTCGTTTCGACGTTCATTTCCATGTTGAATCCTCCTTTGGTCACATATTGTACACAACTAAGTGTAGAAAAAGCATCATTTAGTGTCAACGTTTATTTTCTAGGAAGAGAAGGTGAATTTCTCAGAAATGCTAAACGTTGACAGGCCTTTCGTTTGAGGTGTATCTTAAAATCAAGCGTAATTATGACTATTTTTCGCCCATAGGGGGGAGACAATTGTGATTCAAACGAAACAAAAAGGCCTGCAAGAAGTTCTTAGTGCAGCCATTAAGCATGCAACTGATGAAAAAATATTGGTTAGTTTTGTAAAACAAATAGACTGGATGGATCCGCTTCTGTTTTATGCAGCAGGAAAAAGGATTGCATTGGAAAATAGATGTTATTTTGCAGATCCAGCTCAGCATGTAATATTTGCTGGAATTGGCTCTGTTTTCACTATAGCAAATTCTTCTCACAAACGCTTTCAAGCGGCTCGTGACGAGTGGGATAAAGTAAAAGAGAAAGCATTTGTACAAAGAGAAAAATATGAATTTGGAACAGGTCCTCTTTTATTTGGTGGATTTTCATTTGACCAAGAAAAAGAGAAAACGGACTTATGGAAAGAATTCGATGATACGACATTTTCACTACCAGCATTTTTATTAACTGTAAAAAATGAAAAAGCATGGTTAACAATGAATACATTCGTTTCAGCAACAGATTGTGCAGAAACTCTTTATAACGAAATTGTTTCTTTAGAAGAGAAAATTTTTGGGGAGAGTAAATGTGCATTAGAAGGATCGAAATTAACAGTTACTTCTAAAGTGGAAGTAGATCCAAAAAGCTGGATGAATGCCATTGAGAAAGTGCAAGATGAGATGAAGCAGGGGAACGTGCAGAAGGTTGTATTAGCGAGGGAGCTAAAAGTAGAAATGGATCATCATATTGATTCTGCTCTCGTTTTAGAAGCACTTCGCATTGGGCAACCGGATTGTTACGTATTTTCTTTTGATTATAAAGGAGCATGCTTCTTAGGAGCGACGCCAGAGAGGTTAATTCGCAAAGAAGATGAGAAGTTTACTTCGATGTGTCTTGCTGGTTCAACTGGTCATGGTCAATCTATAGAAGAAAGTAAGCGAAATAGTAATGCGCTTCTTCATGATGAAAAGAATTTAGCTGAACACGGTTATGTTGTAAACATGATTCGAGGAGTATTAAATGAGCACTGCGAATCTGTTAATATTCCGGAAAGTCCGGGCTTATTAACAACGAAAAACTTAATTCATTTATATACGCCTGTAGAGGCAAAGGGCGATGCGAGTCTTTTAACAATGGTAGAAGAATTACATCCAACACCAGCTCTTGGCGGGACACCTCGTTTGGAAGCGATGAAACTGATTCGTGATGTTGAATTGTTAGACAGAGGATTATATGGCGCACCGATTGGCTGGATAGATGATGAAGGAAATGGTGAGTTTGCGGTTGCACTCCGCTGCGGGTTATTAAATGGCGAGAAAGCATCATTATTTGCTGGTTGCGGGATTGTAATTGATTCTGTACCGCAACTTGAATATGAAGAAACAAGTTTGAAGTTTAGACCGATGCTTGGTGCTTTGGAGGAATTAATGAAATGAACAATCATATAGAAGCATTATCATATTATTTAGGCGCGTTCGTGGATGAACTGACCCGTCTAAATGTATGTGATGTTGTCATTAGTCCAGGCTCACGGTCAACGCCGATTGCTCTACTAATGGAACAACATGAAGGAATGAACACTTATTTACATGTAGATGAAAGATCTGCAGGATTTTTTGCGCTCGGTATTGCGAAAGCAAAAAAACGCCCAGTAGCATTATTATGTACGTCAGGAACAGCAGCAGCGAACTATTATCCAGCTGTATGTGAAGCTTTTCATTCAAGGGTCCCGCTTATCGTCTTAACAGCGGATAGACCGCATGAATTAAGAGATGTGGGTGCACCACAAGCAATGAATCAATTTAATTTATACGGTACTTTTGTGAAACAATTTACAGAGATGGCACTGCCAGAAGCAAGTGAGGCGATGTATCATTACGCTCGTATGACGACGCAGCGTATAGTAGCAAATGCTTGTTTAGCGCCGCAGGGTCCTGTTCATCTTAATTTTCCAGTTCGCGAGCCGCTTATCCCTGATTTCTCACTAGAAAGCTTATGGGATAAAGGACGTAGTGAATATACAGGAGTAGTTCAGCAAGGAAACGCGGTGATGCCGAGTGAATATGTAGATTCTCTTGTAGGGCGCCTTTCACATATGGAAAAGGGGCTTATTATTTGTGGAGATGATAGTCATGCAGAAATTGCAATGTTTGCAACGCAATTAGCTGAGAAAACTGGCTATCCTATATTAGCAGACCCACTTTCTAATATTCGTAGCGGACACCACGATAAAACGATGGTAATTGACTGTTACGATACATTTTTACGAAATGAACAGTTAAAAGAAACATGGAAACCGGACGTTTTAATTCGCTTTGGTGGTATGCCTATTTCTAAATCATTAACGCAGTTCATAAAAAAACAAACAAAAGCAGTTCATATCGTTGTCGATGAATCAGGACAATGGAGAGATCCAGCTCTTGTTGCGACAGAAGTTGTGCAAGCAAGTGACATTGAATTCTGCAAGGCATTAATAGAAAAAATGCCAGTTATGAAAAAGAATGATTGGTTCAGTATGTGGCAACATATAAACGAAAAAACGAAGGAAACGCTTCGTGAAATGGAAACATATGAAACTGCATTTGAAGGAAAGGTTATTACAGATATTGTGCGCGTATTACCAGAAGACGCAACGTTATTTGCGAGCAATAGTATGCCAATTCGTGATACAGACTCATTCTTCTTCACATCGGATAAAAATATCCATGTGATGGCAAATCGTGGTGTAAATGGTATTGATGGAATCATTTCGACAGCTCTAGGAGCGAGCGTTATTTGCGACCCACTTGTATTAGTGATTGGTGATTTATCATTTTATCACGATTTAAATGGACTGTTAGCAGCGAAATTACATGAATTAAACATAACAATTGTCGTTGTAAATAATGATGGCGGGGGTATTTTCTCATTCTTACCACAGTATGAGAAAAAGGAACATTTTGAATCATTATTTGGAACACCAATTGGACTTGATTATGAGCACGTTGTCAAAATGTACGGTGGTTCATTTAGCCGTGTAAACGGTTGGGAGCAATTCCGAGACGAGGTACAAAAGGGAACAAGGGCGGAAGGTTTAAACGTTGTGGAAATTTGTACGAATCGTGATGAGAACTTAACATTGCACCGTACATTATGGACAAAAACGATGGACGTAATTACTACATCTTTACAAGGTGAATCAAAATGAAAGTAACGCTGCAAGGTGTATCGTATGAATATGAAGTAGTCGGAAGCGGGGAACCACTTCTACTTCTTCATGGTTTTACGGGAAGCATGGAAACGTGGCGTTCTTTTATCTCTTCATGGAGTGAGCAGTTTCAAGTTATTGTAGTGGATCTTGTTGGACATGGAAAGACCGAGAGTCCTGAAGATGTTGCGCATTATGACATTCGAAATGTGGCATTGCAAATGAAAGAACTATTAGATTATCTTCATATTGAAAAAGCACATATACTTGGCTATTCAATGGGCGGTAGATTGGCGATTACGATGGCATGTCTATATCCAGATTATGTACATTCTCTTTTATTAGAAAATTGTACAGCTGGGCTCGAAAACGAAGCAGATAGAAAAGAACGTCGTGAAAAAGATGATCGACTTGCCGATAAAATTGAGCGAGAAGGCATAGAAAGTTTTGTATCGATGTGGGAAAATATTCCGCTTTTTGAAACGCAAAGACGTTTAGCAAAAAACGTACAAGAAGCGGTGCGAAAAGAACGACTTGCTAACAACCCAAAAGGGCTCGCAAATAGCTTGCGAGGCATGGGAACTGGGGCTCAGCCTTCATGGTGGGATGAGCTGAAAAACTTAAAAATACCTGTTCTTTTAATGAACGGAGAGCATGATGAAAAGTTCTTTCGCATATTAAAAAACATCGAAAAATGCGTCTCTGACGCGAAATTTGTCAAAATTGATGGTGCTGGCCATGCAATTCATGTGGAACAACCGGAAAAGTTTGATACAATAGTAAAGGGATTTCTAAAAACTATGCAGTGATGCTTTTTTCAGTTAAGAATGAAGTTACACTTATAGAGGAAATCAGAAATATACAAGGAGGTAGTTGTAATGGCTATTGAATGGATAAAAGAAGGCAATTACGAAGATATTATTTATTCAACATACAATGGTATCGCAAAAATTTCGATTAACCGTCCTGAAGTACATAACGCATTCCGTCCAAAAACGGTAATGGAGTTAATCGACGCTTTTGCACAAGCTCGTGATGATGCAAATGTTGGCGTTATCATTTTAACAGGTGAGGGTGGACGTGCATTCTGTTCTGGCGGCGACCAAAAAGTTCGTGGTCATGGTGGATATGTAGGTGACGACCAAATCCCACGTCTAAACGTATTAGACTTACAACGTCTAATTCGCGCAATTCCTAAACCAGTTATCGCAATGGTAGCAGGTTATGCAATCGGTGGTGGACACGTACTTCATATCGTATGTGACTTAACAATCGCTGCAGACAACGCTGTATTCGGACAAACAGGTCCTAAAGTAGGAAGCTTTGACGGTGGATACGGAGCTGGTTACTTAGCTCGTATGGTAGGCCACAAGAAAGCTCGCGAAATTTGGTACCTATGCCGTCAATACAGTGCTGGGGAAGCGCTTGATATGGGCTTAGTAAATACAGTAGTACCATTAGAACAACTTGAAGCAGAAACAGTACAATGGGCACAAGAGATCTTAGCAAACAGCCCAATGGCACTTCGTTTCCTAAAAGCTGCATTCAACGCAGACACAGACGGTCTAGCTGGTATTCAACAATTAGCTGGAGATGCAACGTTATTGTACTACACAACTGACGAAGCAAAAGAAGGTCGCGACGCGTTCAAAGAAAAACGAAGTCCGGACTTCGGTCAATTCCCTCGTTTCCCTTGATCAAATCAAAAGCGGAAGCGGCTCGCTTAGAATGTGAGGGGGATGGAGCTTCTGACGTAGAGGCGTTTTTTGCCTCGTAGGAAGAAGTGAAGCCACCGAACATTCTAGCTGCTGTAGCTGGATGAAACCAAAAGCGGAAGCGGCTCGTTTAGAACAAGAGGGTGTTGGAACTCCTGACTTAGAGGCGCTTTTTGCCTCGTAGGAAGGCGTGAAACGACCGACTGTTCTAGCCGCTGTAGCTGGATGTGACAAACCGGAAACAAAACAACTAAGAGACTTGATGTCATATCAAGTCTCTTTCTTTCATGAAAGGAGAATGTATGATGGAAACTATGCCAAATTGGTTAATGCAACGTGCGTTTTTAACACCAGATCGAACTGCAATTGAAATAGAGGAAGAGAAAGTTACTTTTATGCAGCTGCATGAAACAGTAGTATCTGTTTGTGAACGTCTCACGCATGTTGGAGTGAAGCGAGGGCAAAAGGTGGCTGTTCTGATGAAAAATGGTATGGAGATGATTACAGTTATTCACGCCCTATCGTACGTAGGGGCAGTAGCTGTGCTTTTAAATACGCGTCTTTCAAGAGAAGAGCTACTTTGGCAAATGGATGATGCTGAAGTTATTTGTTTAGTGACCGATCAAGAATTTGATGCTAAAGATGTTCCTGTCTATTCATTCGCCGAAGTGATGAATGGACCAAAAGAGGAAGCCTCTATACAAGAAGAATTCTCTTTAGAAGAAGCGATGACGATTATTTATACGTCAGGGACGACAGGAAAACCGAAAGGTGTTATTTTAACGTACGGCAATCACTGGGCAAGCGCGGTTGGCTCTTCGCTTAATTTAGGACTTCGTGATGATGATTGCTGGTTAGCGTGTATGCCGATGTTCCATGTTGGCGGGTTATCTCTTCTAATGAAAAATATTATGTACGGCATGCGCATTTTACTCGTTCCGAAATATGATGCTGATTTTATTCATACAGCACTTCAAACGAGAGGCGTAACGATTATTTCAGTCGTATCAAAAATGTTAACTGATTTATTAGAGAGACTTGGAGAAGAAACATATCCATCTTCTTTACGATGTATGTTACTTGGCGGAGGACCAGCGCCGAAGCCGTTATTAGAAACGTGTGTAGATAAAGGAATTCCTGTGTATCAAACGTACGGTATGACAGAAACATCTTCGCAAATTTGTACGTTGTCCGCAGATTACATGTTAACGAAAGTAGGATCAGCTGGAAAGCCACTATTTCAGTGCCAACTTCGTATTGAAAAAGATGGCGTAGTAGTGCCGCCACATGCGGAAGGTGAAATCGTAGTAAAAGGACCGAACGTAACAGGTGGTTACTTTAACCGTGAAGATGCGACGCGTGAGACTATTCAAAACGGATGGCTTCATACTGGCGACCTCGGTTATTTAGATGAAGAAGGATTTTTATACGTATTAGATCGCCGCAGTGATTTAATTATTTCTGGCGGAGAGAATATATATCCGGCTCAAATTGAAGAAGTGTTGCTGTCCCATCCAGCGATAGCGGAAGCTGGTGTTGTAGGTATGACTGATGATAAATGGGGACAAGTACCCGCTGCTTTTGTTGTGAAAAGCGGGGCGGTAACAGAAGAAGAAATTCTTCACTTTTGCGAGGAGAAATTAGCGAAATATAAAGTGCCGAAGAAAGCATGTTTCTTAGAGGAATTACCACGTAACGCTTCGAAAAAATTGTTAAGACGAGAGTTAAGAGAATTAGTGGAGGAGAAAGAAACAGTAAACAAAAACATAGACAAAAGTAGGCATATATAATAAAAAGTAATTATGAAACAATATAAACCAAAAGAATTTTCAGAAATGCTTAATGTCTCTGTTAAGACATTGCAAAGGTGGGACAATCAAGGTGTTTTAACTGCTTATCGAAACCAAAAAGGAAGATGATACTATACAGAAGAACAGTATAAGGAATATATGGGTATTCAAGAAGAAAATAAAGTAGGCAAAGTAGTTATTTACACAAGAGTATCAAATCCAGGTCAGAAAGATGATTTAGAAAATCAGGTTGAGTTTTTAAAAACATTCGCAAATGCACGAGGGATGATTGTAGATGAAGTTATCAAAGATATTGGTAGCGGATTAAACTACAAAAGAAAACAGTGGAATAACCTGATTGACAGTTGTATGGAAAGAAATATTTCGACTATCATCATTGCACACAAAGATAGATTTGTACGTTTTGGATATGAGTGGTTTGAAAAGTTTCTTCGTAAAATGGGAGTGGAAATTATGATTGTTAACAATGAAAAACTATCTCCTCAAGAAGAACTTGTGCAGGATTTAATATCTATCATTCATGTATTTAGCGGTAGAATATATGGGTTGAGAAAATACAAAAAGAAAATGTCGGAGGATGAAGATTTATGAAAAGAGCATATTTAATAGAAATCAAACCGACAACTGAACAAGTTAGTAAAATCCGTCAAACTATTGGGGTGTGTCGATATGTATATAACCTGTATATCTCTAAAAATAAAGAGGCATATGAGTCGGATGGGAAATTTCTTAGTGGCTATGACTTTTCTAAATGGTTAAACAACATTCATACAAAAGAGTGTGACCAGTGGATTAAAGAAGTGTCGAGCAAAGCGGTAAAACAAGCGATTATGAATGGAGATAAAGCTTTTAAGCGATTTTTTAAAGGTTTATCTAAGTTTCCACGATATAAAAAAAAGAAGAAGCAAGATGTGAAGTGCTACTTTCCGAAAAACAACAAAACAGATTGGACAGTAGAAAGACATAGAGTAAAAGTCCCTACAATTGGTTGGATAAGGTTAAAAGAGTATGGATATATTTCAAAAAATACAACTGTCAAAAGTGGTACAGTATATCAAAGAGCAGGAAGATACTATGTGTCTATACTCTGTGAAGTGAAAGAGGTAAAACCAAATTCAATTCTCAATGCAGTAGGTATAGGAATTGATTTGGGAATTAAAGACTTCGCTGTACGTAGCGATGGAAAAACTCACAAAAATATAAATAAAACAGTACAAGTAAAAAAGATAGAAAAACGGTTAAAACGTGAACAACGCTCTTTATCACGCAAATTTGAAAATATAAGAAAGAGAGGTGAACAACCTGTTACTAATAAAGGAGCGAATATAAACAAAAATATTCTTAGGGTGCAACAGCTACATGCTAGGCTAGCAAATATTCGATTAGCGTATGTAAAGTCTATTGTAAATGATGTGGTGAAAACCAAGCCAATGTTTATTACAGTAGAAGATTTGAATGTGAAAGGTATGATGAAGAACAAACATCTATCTAAAGCTGTAGCGCAACAATGTTTTTATGCTTTTAAAACATGGTTATCAACGAAATGTAGGGAATATGGAATTGAACTACGGCAAGTGGACAGATTCTATCCATCTTCTAAAATATATTCATGTTGCGGTCAAAAAAAGTCGGATTTAAAGCTGTCTGACCGAGTATATACATGTGATTGTGGAAATGTAATGGATAGAGATTTAAATGCATCTATCAACCTTTTACAAGCAAAAAAATATACAATACTAACGTAAATAGATTGTATATATGTACGGTGGGCTACATCGGAATTTACGCCTGTGGAGTGTCACAGCAAACTGTAGTAGCAAGTGATTAGCGAGGCAGGGCACGTAGAAGCAGGAATACTCTAAGAATATACATTTGTCTATATTTTTAGTAGCAGATGTAGGTGGAAATAAAAAAAGCGACACTTCATATAACAGAAATGCCACTCGTAATCCCGTTTGCTGCAAGCTACGGAACGTATGAGAAGCGTGAGAGCATCGTTATTAAATTAGAGGATACGGACGGATACATTGGATTTGGCGAAGTCGTCGCCTTCTCTGAACCGTGGTATACGGAAGAAACAGTGAAGACAGCATTGCATGTACTGCAAGATTTTTTATTACCTGATTTATTAAAGGCTGAAATTTCTCATCCGAATGAAGTGCCAAGTTTGTTCCAGCATATAAAAAGAAACCGAATGGCAAAGGCAGGAATAGAAGGAGCTGTTTGGGATTTATATGCGAAGCGACAAAAGAAGTCATTAGCGACATTACTAGGCGGGACTAGACCTGAAATTGAGGTCGGTGTTGTAATTGGTATCAATACAATTCCGGTTATGTTAAAACAAATCGAAAAGTACGCAGAAGAAGGGTACGAGCGTTTTAAAGTGAAAATAAAGCCAGAGCATGATTACGAATTATTGAAAGAGATTCGAAAAGAGTTTCCGCATATCCCGCTAATGGCAGATGCAAATTCAGCATATACATTAGGGGATACGGAGAGGCTGAAACGACTAGATGAATTCCAATTAATGATGATTGAACAACCGTTAGCCGATTATGATTTTCTTGATCACGCGGAGTTGCAAAAGAAAATTGAAACGCCGATTTGTTTAGATGAAAGTATTCATAGTTTAGAAGATGCACGCGTTGCGATTACCCTTGGTAGCTGCCAAATTGTGAACATTAAACCAGGGCGAGTGGGCGGATTAACAGAATCGGTTCAAATCCATAATTATTGCATGGAGCACAACATACCCGTTTGGTGCGGCGGTATGGTGGAGATGGGGATTTCAAGAGCACAAAATGTTGCGCTTGCCTCATTGCCGAACTTTACGATTCCAGGCGATATATCTGCTTCTAGCAGACATTGGGAGCAGGATATTATTTCGCCGGAAGTGACGCTTAAGGGCGGAAAAGTTATGGTGCCGCAAAGTGTTGAAGCTGAGTATGAAGTAGACCGCGGAAGGTTGGCGGAGATCACGAAACAGCGAATTGTTTTGGAGCGGTAGGTTGAGTCTTTCAAATAGCGGGCGAATTTCGTCGGTAATTGTCGGTAAGTCGATATAACTGAAAAATCGCTGATATAATTCGAGTTACGGTTGATATAATTGGAAAATCGCCGATATAATTCAAGTTGTGGTCGATATATTTGAAAAATCGCCGATATAAATTTCATTTACTAAGGTTACTCCCGCGAGTAACCTTTTCGTATTGTACAAATTGGATAGACTAGTTTACAATCGAGCGTATAAAGGGGGAGTAATATGAAGCGCATTTCAATTTTAATAGCGGATGATGAGGCAGAAATTGCCGATTTAATTGAGATACATTTAGAAAAAGAAGGTTACCACGTCGTGAAGGCAGCAGACGGGGAAGAGGCTGTTCATATTATTGAAACGCAGCCAATCGACTTAGTGGTTTTAGATATTATGATGCCGAAAATGGATGGGTATGAAGTGACGCGTCAAATTCGCGCGAAGCACTATATGCCAATCATTTTCTTAAGTGCGAAAACTTCGGACTTTGATAAGGTGACAGGTCTTGTATTAGGCGCAGATGATTATATGACGAAACCTTTTACACCGATTGAATTAGTTGCGCGTGTAAATGCACAATTACGTAGGTTTCTTACATTAAATCAGCCGAAAGTAGCGGAGAATAAATCTGCTTTAGAGATAGGCGGAGTTATTATTGATCCTGAGCGAAGAACAGTGAACGTCTATGGAGAGCGAATTGAGTTAACACCGAAAGAGTTTGATATTTTATATTTATTAGCGAGCCATCCGAAGAAAGTGTATAATGTGGAAAATATTTTTCAGCAAGTATGGGCAGATGATTATTATGAAGGCGGAAATACAGTTATGGTACATATTCGTACGTTGCGGAAAAAGCTTGGGGAAGATAAAAGAAAGGATAAATTAATAAAAACAGTGTGGGGAGTAGGTTATACTTTCAATGGCTAATATGATGAAAAGTTTTCGATTTAAAATGATTGCCTTATTTGCGTTAAGTATGGTGCTTGCAGCAACTGTAACTTATATAATTTATAAAGGATTGCAGCTGTATTATAAAACGATGGTTCGCTATGAAGAGCCTTTAGCACAATTTAGGTCAGTGGTAAGGGAATTTGGAGACATTAACTTCTTTTTAATTTTCTTTATTCCGTTATCTATTATCTTTTTCTTCTTTTTGACAAAACCGTATTTAAAGTATTTTAGTGAGATTTCTAACGGGATTCATCATCTTGCGAACGGTAACTTTACGAATAAAGTTCAAGTTTCATCAAACGATGAGTTTGGAGATATCGCACGTGAAATAAATGTTGCGAGTGAAAAGTTAAAAGAAGCGGTGGAAAGAGGAGACTTTGCTGAAAGTAGTAAAGATCAGCTCGTTGTAAACTTAGCTCATGATTTAAGAACTCCATTAACATCCGTGTTAGGGTATTTAGATTTAATTCTTAAAGATGAGAATTTAACAAAAGAACAAATTAAACATTTCTCCACAATTGCATATACGAAATCGCAAAGGCTCGAAAGTTTAATTGATGAGTTATTTGAAATTACACGTATGAATTATGGCATGCTAAAGCTGGATAAAAAGCCGATTGATATAAGTGAACTACTTATACAGTTAGATGAGGAATTGTATCCTTTATTAGAGAAAAATCATTTGCAAGCTAGGTTGAATATTGATCCTCATTTGCCAATTAACGGTGATGGAAAATTGTTAGCTAGAGTATTTGAAAACTTGTTAACAAATGCCGTTCGATACGGATATGATGGGCAATTTGTTGATCTGAATGGGTATATCGATAATGAAGAAGTTGTCGTACAAGTTATAAATTATGGAGATAGTATTCCAGAAGAAGATTTACCGTATCTTTTTGATATGTTTTATACAGGTGATAAATCGAGAACTGAGAACCGTGGCGGGACAGGCCTTGGACTGTTTATTGCGAAAAATATTGTTGAGCAGCATAACGGTACAATTTCTGCTGAAAGTAATGTAGTTAGAACAATGTTTGAAGTGCGATTGCCAAAAGACGAGAACTTAACAATTTAATAAAAATTTAAACTTTACCCCACTTTTTATTTTAATAGTTTTTTCTATTCTATACGTAAGTTACGTTAAGGAGGAACTAGAAATGAAAAAGTGGGTATTTATTTCTTTTTTTATAGCATGCACAGTATGTGTAGGCTTTTATATATCACCGTTATTTCAAAAGGAAATCGATGTTAAAATTGTCGGAAAAGATGAGCTAGTAAAGGCGACAAATACCGAGAGGAAAGAGATTACGAAGGAACAAATTTATAAGGGTGATTTATTATTAGTTAATAGGGATTATCCAGTAAAAAAAGATAGTATTAGGTCTGATATTATAAATGTAAATCATAATAGTGAATTAGTGAGAGGCTACGTAATATTTGATAGAAATCTTCGTTTATCAAAGTATGTTGTAAAAAAGTTTTTGAACGTTGTCGATGCGGCTGGAAAAGATGGCGTACAGCATTTCTTAATGAGTAGTGGGTATCGAGATTTTAAAGAACAAAGTAAATTATATAAAGAAATGGGATCTGATTACGCGCTTCCAGCAGGATATAGTGAACATAATTTAGGATTATCACTAGACGTTGGATCAACGCAAAAGAAGATGGAGAAAGCGCCTGAAGGAAAATGGATCGAAGAGAACGTATGGAAGCATGGCTTTGTATTACGTTATCCGAAAAATAAAAGTAACATTACTGGAATTCAATATGAGCCATGGCATATCCGTTATGTTGGCCTACCTCATAGCGCAATTATGCAAAAAAAAAATTTCACACTAGAGGAATATTTAGAGTTTTTAAAAAAGGAAAAAGAGATTTCAACTGAAGTAGAAGGTAAGAAATATACTGTTTCTTATTATAAAGTTTCTGAGAATACGAAAGTGAACGTTCCAGCAAACAAGCAGTATGAAATTTCCGGGAACAATATGGATGGGGTTATTGTGACGGTTCAGGAATAGAGAAAAAGGCTGTGCCATTTGGGACAGCCTTTTCTTATATAAGAAAGGAATTGAAGTTTTTTTGTCGGTAAATCGATATTCCTTGTCGAATCGTTGATATATTGTAAGTTATGATAGATATAATTGAAAAATCGTTGATATAATTTCCTATACTATTACCATTTTGGAGGAGCATCTTTTTATTCACTTTCAAACATTATAACGTTATATTTACTTCTCCCTTTTTTTGTGTTACGCTAAACGTGTGAAAGAGACATAAAATGAAATTTTAATGTAAGCGTATTCTTATGGCTTCTTATAGAAAAGGGTGGAAATACAATGACAGAACGATTCGTACTACGTAATGTGAAACGTGTGAACGGGGAAGAGATTGACATTGTAATTGAAAATAATAAAATCGCACAGGTGACGAAAGCTGGTGCTGGCGAAGGTGGAAAGGTTCTTGATTACTCAGGTACTTACGTATCGAGCGGCTGGATTGATTTACATGTTCATGCTTTTCCGGAGTTTGATCCGTATGGCGATGAGGTGGATGAAATTGGCGTTAAGCAAGGGGTAACGACAATTGTTGATGCGGGCAGCTGCGGAGCTGATCGTATTGCAGATTTAGTAAAAAGTAGGGAGCAGGCAAAAACGAATTTATTTGCCTTTTTAAATATTTCTCGCATCGGTTTGAAACGAATTGATGAATTATCCAATATGGAATGGATCGATAAAGAGAAAGTAATAGAAGCAGTAGAAAAGTATAAAGATGTAATCGTTGGGTTAAAGGCGAGAATGAGTAAAAGTGTCGTTTGTGATAGCGGAATTGAACCGCTTCATGTTGCACGCTCGTTATCTCGTGAAACATCATTGCCGATTATGGTACATATCGGTTCAGCACCTCCTCGCATAGAGGAAGTTGTACCTCTTTTAGAAAAAGATGATGTCATTACACATTACTTAAACGGGAAAGAAAATAATTTATTTGATGAAAAAGGAAAACCGCTACCTGTATTACTAGATGCAGTGAAGCGCGGTGTTCATTTAGATGTTGGTCACGGTAATGCTAGTTTTTCTTTTAAAGTAGCAGAAGCGGCGAAGCGTCACGATATCACCTTTAATACGATTAGTACAGATATTTACCGGAAGAATCGTATACACGGTCCCGTGTATAGTATGGCTCACGTTCTTTCGAAATTCCTTTACTTAGGTTATCCGCTAGAAGAAGTAATTGATGCGGTTACGAAACATGCGGCAGAGTGGCTGAAAAAACCAGAGCTTGGTCGTATTCAAGAAGGCGATATTGCAAACTTAACTTTATTTACGGTGAAAGATGAGAAGGTTACGTTAATTGATTCAGAAGGGGATCAGCGCATTGCTGAAAGAAGAATTGATACGAAAGGGGTTGTCATCAATGGGTCATTCATTGAATGCTAAGTACGGATTAAAAAGAGTAATTAATGCGAGCGGTAGAATGAGTATTTTAGGTGTATCCGCTCCGACAGATACAGTGATGGATGCGATGAAACATGGTGGACAAAATTATGTGGAAATTGCTGATTTAGTAGATAAAGCGGGAGACCATATTGCGAGAATTCTAGATTCAGAGGCAGCGGTCGTTGTGAATTCAGCATCGAGCGGAATTGCACTTTCTATCGCTAGTATCGTTACAGAAGGAAATCGTCGTAAAAGTGAAAGACTTCATCAAGAGGTCATCGCCAAAAACGAAGTGATTATGTTAAAAGGTCATAACGTTCAATACGGTGCTCCTGTTGAAACGATGATTTATTTAGGCGGCGGTAAACTTGTAGAAGTTGGCTACGCAAATGAAGGGAAAGCAGAGCATATTGAAGATGCGATTGGTGAAAATACAGCAGCGATTCTGTATGTGAAATCACATCATGCAGTGCAAAAAAATATGATTTCTGTTGAAGAAGCATGGGAAGTTGCGCAGCGAAATAACGTACCGCTTATCGTGGATGCAGCAGCTGAAGAAGACATTCAAAAATATGTGAAGTATTCAGATCTTGCTATTTATAGCGGTTCAAAGGCAATTGAAGGACCAACTTCTGGTATCGTTGGCGGTAAACGAAAATATATTGAGTGGCTGAAAGTGCAGTTACATTGCATCGGAAGAAGTATGAAAGTTGGGAAAGAAACAACTTTCGGCTTACTTCAAGCGCTTGATGAGTACGGCGTAAAAGAAGATAAGAGCGAGCAAGAAAAAGAATTGCTACAAGTACTTATGCCGCTAAAAGAATTAAAAGGTGTAAATGTAACGATTGTTCAAGATGAAGCTGGAAGAGCAATCTTTAGAGCACGTATTCATATTAGCGAAAAAGAGTTAAATAAATCGGCAAAAGACGTTGTGACAGCATTACGCGAAGGGGAAATCGCAATCTATACACGTGATTACGGAGTAGGACAAGGATTCTTTGATATTGATCCACGTCCACTTCAAGGTGATGACATACATGTAATTGAAGAAAAATTGAGAGAAATTGTAGGGGGAAACTAAAATGACAAATATTCAAAAACGTTTTTATAAAGGCCGCGTAGCATTAAATGTATTAGCGAACAATACCCGAAATGCGAAAGATATTTTTGAAGCAGCAGAAGGTTATGTAGTAGTGGGAGTGTTATCAAAAGACTACCCAACAGTAGAAGAAGCTGTTACAGCGATGAAAGCATACGGAAAAGAAATTGATGACGCTGTATCAATCGGACTAGGCGCAGGAGATAATCGTCAAGCGGCAGTTGTCGCTGAAATTGCGAAGCATTATCCTGGTAGCCATATTAACCAAGTGTTCCCTTCAGTTGGAGCGACACGTGCAAATCTTGGCGAAAAAGATAGCTGGATTAATAGTTTAGTATCGCCAACAGGAAAAGTAGGTTACGTAAATATTTCTACTGGCCCAATTAGTGCGGCTGGAGAAGAAAAAGCAATCGTTCCAATTAAAACAGCGATTGCACTTGTACGTGATATGGGCGGAAATTCATTGAAGTACTTCCCGATGAAAGGGCTAGCTCATGAAGAAGAATATCGTGCAGTTGCGAAAGCTTGTGCGGAAGAAGGATTCGCATTAGAGCCAACAGGCGGAATTGATAAAGAAAACTTCGAAACAATTGTACGTATTGCGCTTGAGGCAAATGTAGAGCAAGTAATCCCGCACGTGTACTCTTCTATTATTGATAAAGAAACTGGCAATACGAAAGTAGAAGATGTTCGCGAATTATTAGCGGTAGTGAAGAAGCTAGTTGATCAAAATGCGTAAGAAAATTGCAGCATTCGGCGAAGTAATGATGCGCCTGCAAGTACCAGGATATGAGTTGTTGTCGCAAGCTAACACATTAAATTACTCATTTTCTGGTACGGGTGTGAACGTTGCAGCAGCACTTTCTCATCTCGGGCATGAAGGCTTTCTTATTTCAACTTTACCAGAGAACTCGGTTGGGGATGCGGCGGTATCACATATTCAAAAGTTAGGCATTCAGTCACCGTTTATTTCAAGAAGCGGTAAATATGTCGGCATGTACTTTTTAGAAAATGGATTTGGCGCACGTGCAAGCCGCGTTACATATTCGAATCGATTAGAAAGTAGTTTCAATACGGCATGTGAAGACATGTATCAATTTGAAGAAATCGCAAAGGAAATTGATATCGTTCATTTTTGCGGAATTACACTTGCGATGAATGATACGGTGCGCCATCATATGAAATCTTTAGCGAAAGCAGTGAAAGAAAGCGCAGGCACTGTCGTCTTTGATTGCAACTATCGTCCATCTCTTTGGGGAGAAGATGGGTATGAGCAGGCGAAACCACATTATGAAGAAATGCTGGCTCTTGCTGATATCGTTATGATGAATGAAAAAGATGCAATGTTCGTTCTTGGAATGAAAACAGAGGAGACGGAGCGAGCAGCACAACTTATTGATCTTATTCCAAAGGTGGCTGAAACATATCATATCGCTACAATCGCTGGTACACATCGCTCTATTAATAGTGATAATACACACTCGCTTCGCGGATTTATATGTAAAGATGGTGCGTTCACTTTTGCAAAAACACTTACGTTTTCTGTATATGATAGAATAGGTGCTGGAGATGCTTATACGAGCGGGATTATTCATGGCGAGATAAAAGAGTTTGCACCAGAGAAAGCTGTTTCATTTGCGTCAGCAGCTGGAATGCTTGCACATACAATCGTCGGTGATACGCCAATGTCATCAGAGAAGGATATACTTCGGGCAATGACGGCATCAGTAGGTGATGTAGAAAGGTAGTGGGTGTAACGGTGAACGTAACGAGGAAAAAAGGACCATTATATTTACAAATAAAAAATATTATTCGTGATCGAATATTGCATGGTGTATATGCGATTCATACGAATATTCCTTCCGAACCGCAGTTAGAAGAAGAGTTCAAAGTGAGCAAAATTACAGTGCGTAATGCAATTAAAGAACTCGCTCAAGAAGGATATTTAGAAAAGAAAAGCGGTAAAGGAACGAAAGTTATCCGTAATACTTCTGCGACAAAGTTGTCAAAAGGTAAGAAATTTACAGAAGTGTTAGTGGAAGAAGGATATAAAGTACAAAAGAAATTGCTAAAAGCAGAAATCGTTCATAATGAAGAAGGAACGGTGCCATTTCGATTATTCGGCAAGGAGAGTTTTCGTATTGAACGTTTATATACGTTAAATGATGCACCTTACATTCATTATACGCACTATTTCTCAGCAGGAATGGCAAGTACAGATTTATCGGACTTTGACTTGCAATCGCTTTATGATTTAGTTGAAGACCGAGGCATTCACTTAGAAAACTTCAGAGATGAATTCGCTGTTGGACTCGCGCCTAGTTTCGTTTCAGAAGCGCTAGGTGAAAAAGAGGGGACAGCGTTATTAAAACGTATGCGCTATTCTTATGATGAAGTTGGCGAAGTAATTGAATATAGCGAAGGCTACTACAATACAGAAATGCAGCATTATGTAGTGAATTATGACGTATAAAAAGAGGGGATGTGGTATTATCCCCTATAGGTAGACAGTAAAAAAAGAGTCCATCTGATTGAACTGAACCCAAAAAATTAGACAAATATATTAAGCAGCTACTAAGGATTGAACTCTGTATTGCACAGGGGACAATCCTTTTAGTTT
>NZ_JAKUGE010000056.1:0-38030 GCF_022663795.1 Bacillus cereus group sp. BfR-BA-01349 | reverse complement strand
TTCTCGTGTTAGGAAGCTCACACCCTAGACTTCCCTCTCTGTAAACCGTAAAAATGATTTCTTGTCCTTATCGTTACTTTTTCGTTCATGTCTATTTGTTAACTTATTATAGTTATCAACTTTTTAAAAAGCAAGCCTATTTTTACTAACTATTTTCAAAAATTTTTTTATTATATTTCACAATAGCATTATGCAACTGCCACTCAATTTACCTATTTTGTCATTTCTCCAGTTTATAAATCAACGGTTCATATATAAAGTGAAACTTTAATCAGTGGGGATTTTGTTCATCCCCACTGATTATTAGCCTTCACCAATTGGGCTTTTACAGGCAGTTGATCCCCACCTAACTTCTTTGCTTTCACTGAATTTTGAGGGGGGTGGTCTTACTGCCCGTTAATGCGGGATAAATCCCCATTCTAAAACCCGTACATACTCACCTTACAAAATTATATCAATAAAATTTTTAATACAATCTTTTTGTATAACTTTCTTCTAAAGAACGTGCAACATCTTCTTCTGAAGCATTCACTTTCGCATGCTCTAACAACATTTTTGCTGCTGAAGGTAACTCTTTTTTATTTAACCAAGATTCTGGATCCCATATCTTCGAACGAATAAACGCTTTTGCACAATGAATGTAACACTCTTCTATTTCAACAACAATTCCAAGCAACGGATTACGTCCATTCGCCTGCATTTCTTTCAAAATTTCTTCGTCGTTTGTAATATACGCTCGGCCATTTATTCTGAGTGTCTCCCCAAGACCTGGAATAAAAAAGATTAGTCCTACACGTGGATTTGAAATAATATTCAAAATGGAGTCTATACGACGATTTCCTGGCCTTTCTGGAATGATAATTTTATTATTATTGAGTACGTATACAAATCCAGGTGCGTCTCCTCTCGGCGAGGCGTCACACTCCCCCAACTTATTTGCAGTAGATAATACTAGAAAAGGAGATTTAGAAAGGAAATCTACACAATGGTGGTCTAATGATGAAATAACTTTTTTCAATGCTCGCTCACTTGGTTTCCCCAATATTTTCCGTAACTCTTCCTCTGTTGAAATAATCGATTTTATTTCCATACGCTCTATCTCCACTTATATGGGATATTACTTCAGCTGGACATATTATGCATGATGAAGATGTACAAATTGGTGGTCTTCGTGAAATCGAAGAAGAATTGGGGCTTTCCTTTCAAACTACTGATTTAGTATACAAAGGAATCTTTAAAATAGATTATGAAATTTCAAATCTTACTGATCGTGAATTTTGTCATATGTATTTCCACAATGTCATCAATCCACTTCCATTCGCACCAGGTGAAGAAGTAGACGATGTGATGAAAGTACATGCAACTTCTTTTCTACAACTATTAAATGGTGAAATTTCATCTTTTACAGCTATTTCTGTTTTAAACAATAAACCAATTACAATAACATTTGAAGATATTTATCCGTATGATCTTGCATACTATGAATTTGTTATAGAGAAAGGAAAAGAATTATTAAAAAATAATAGTTTATAAATAAAATAGGACTCTTAGCATTATATTGCGTGGAGTCCTATTTTTCATTATTGCTCAAGTGCCTTCAATCTTTTCTCTACTCGTATGAATAAGCGAATGATTAGTACTAGCATAAAGATCATTATAGCTAACGTTGTATGGGAGTATCTAAACAGTATACTAATAACACTTCCAATTAACATCATGATGAATCCATTTTGCTTCATCACTTCTGCACTATACCTGTTACCCGCACCCCATAATTCCTTATTTTTCATAGATCGTTTCGTACGATAACCATATGCCGCATTAATATCGGTCGGTGGATTTTTTTGAAGAATAATTGCCGCAAGTATAAAAATAATACTAATCAATATGCTTATTCCTATGTTTACTAGTGCATAAATCAATTATATCCCCCCTAACTTACACTTTCATTATACGACACAAACCTTATTTTTCCAATTTATAACACATTTACTTTCTTTCTTTTGATGTCTGGAACATACTTGGAAGTGTTACAAAACGTGCCCCTTTCGTTTTTAACTGCGGAATGATTTTGTCTAGTGCATCTACAGATCCTTGTAAATGCCCACCTGGTGTTGAATGTTGGAGGATGACACTTCCAGGAAATGAATTCCCTAACACATTATTTGTAATCGTATCAGCACTCACACCTTTCCAATCAACCGTATCAACACTCCACTGTACAATCATAAAATTTTGCTCTGTGGCCCATTTTAATTGATTTTCAAGTATTTCACCGTATGGCGGACGTATAAACTTCGGTGCATAACCAGCTAAACGATTTAATATTTCTTCCGTTTTTATAATTTGATTACGGTACTCATCCTCATTTACTTTCGCTAAGTTCGGATGACTATACGTATGATTACCAATTACATGCCCTTCATTCGCAATACGCTTTACTACGTTCGGAAATTTTTCTGCGTTTTCACCAAGTAAGAAGAAAGTCGCTTTTACATTATGTTGTTTTAACTTATCTAAAATTTTTGGCGTAAATTCTAAATCTGGTCCATCATCAAATGTAAGAGCTACTTCCGCTTTATTGTACGGTCCGGAAAATGCGTACGCATATTTTTCGACCCATGAAAATGGTGTCCACGATCCACGCTCATATGCTTTCATTTGTACTTCATAGTTTTGAGGGGTATATACGTATGGCAATGAACTTATATAGTCTCCATAATAAAATGAGTTATATGGCATATAAGCATACGAAACATCTCGTTCTAGTCCCCATTGATATGGAGCAAACATTTGTGGCGAATAAAAATAATACATGATAAAAAAACCTCCCTAATTTTTCATATGTGATTCCTCTGCACTTTGTTAGAGAAATTGTTATTCATAAACAAAAAATAAGACTGTCCTTAATTAGGACAGTCTTGCTGCTTTATATTATTAATAAATCGATGTACTATCTTTCGGCAAAGCTTTCACATGTTTTAAATAGTTCGTCACTTTATCATCCTCATCTTGCGGATATTGATATTCATATGTGTTAGCGATTTCGTTCGCCACTTCCCTAAATAAATCACCCATGACAAAGAATGACTCCCATATGTTTTCATATTCTGCATTAGAAAATGTCCTTTTAAATTGCTCCCACATATCTTCTTCAATATATTGCTCGAAATGCTTTCCAAACTTCCCTGTATTAACTGTAAAGTCTGTTTTCATACCAATATGCCATTCTAGCATTACAATGAACACATCTCGCACTGGTCCTTCAAGCATTCCTTTTGCATAAGAAAGCTCTTCTCTCCATAGCCCTTTTGCCACATTCATACTACACCACCAAAATTCATTACAGCAATCCAAAAACTCTTTTTCTGTAGGCTTTTTTATTAAGTAATCTTTATCGCTTGCTGGTGGGAATTCTTCCAGACAATTATCTTTATCAAGAAGCAGTTTACTTAAACTATCTTGTCCAACGAACTTTTTTATTAACTCAACTGGAACTAGCGTTAAATCAATCCGATTTCCATCCATGAGCTGCATTAAATATGGAAACTTTCCGTCTTCATCTAGTGGAACTAACGACATTTCTTCTGGCATTTGTACAATCATTATTTCTCCAAATCTATGAATCCAATTATGATTAGACGTAAAAGATTGTATATCATTTACAACATACATAATATCATAGTCTTGAAAACAATCTTTTTTCACATTTGGATTTACACGCGATCCATTCATGATGACAGCTCGAATTCTTTCATCCTCTTTTGCTATATTTATAATTACGTCTAGCATTTCTTTTTCAGTTCTCATCTATTTATAGCCTCCAATTTTTTAATATACAATATAATGCTATGTATACTGGAGGTCCACGAGCTAATCTCGTTATACACGATACATGTTATAATTTTTGAAACTTCTTTTTCATCCTTTTCCCTCCTTACATCACTCTTTTACAACTGCCATTCCTTTCAATTTACCAATGCTTTCTACCATTCACTTTTAATTATACCGAAAATTCTGTCTCGAATACAAAAAATAAAGAAGGGACATCTACCCCTTACAGAATAGATATCCCTTCTTTTAAAGTTAAATTTAATTCCTATGGATTAGTAGACCAAAGCCCAGCAGATTTAATAAATGTACGTTTATTTAATTTCAGCTGCGCTACGATAAATTCTGCAATATCTTCTGCTTGCATTACTTTATCAGGGTTTCCATCAGTTAATCCTAAATCTACAGCCATATCAGTTGCTACTGTACTTGGAGTTAAAGCTGTTACACGAATGTTATGTTTGCGAACTTCCATCGCTAACGATTCTGTTAAGCCAAGGACACCAAATTTAGAAGCACTATATGCACTTGTTACAGGTGCACCTTTTTGTCCTGCTGTAGATGAAATGTTAATGATATCACCAGATTGTTGTTCAATCATGCTCGGTAAAGCTGCACGAGTTGCATAGTATACACCCATTAAGTTTACTTGAATGATTTTTTCCCAATCAGCAACGTCTAGTTCTAAAAACTTACCGAATTTAGAAATACCAGCGTTATTAATTAAAATATCGATAGATCCTAAACCATTTTTTAACATTTCAATCGCAGTTGTTACTTCTTCGTATGAAGAAACATCAGCAGTTGCAATAACAGCTTTTACACCTTCTGCTTCTACTTCTTTCGCTACAGCTTTTAAGTTTTCTTCTGAACGAGCTAATAAGCCTACATTTACGCCTTCTTTCGCTAATGCGATTGCTACAGCGCGACCAATCCCTCTACCTGCTCCTGTAATTAAAGCATTTTTACCTTGTAATAAGTCTGCCAAGTATAACACTCCTTAATCATCTCAGTTATGTATTATATTAAAATTGTATCTATGTTTATGTAAAAAGGCAATGATGCACTTTCATGTGCGTAGGTTACTTGTAGGTAACTATAGAAAGTTTTTATTTATAAGTTTCATTTTTTTACCATTATTCATGTAAAATAAAAACAAATCCAGCATAGGGGAGTGTATGAGTATGAAAAGCGAAGGAAAAGCTTATCAATATAATTGCAGTAACGGTAAATGCATTTTTAAAGAGAAATAGTGTTAGAAGGTTCTCCTTCTAACACTATTTCTCTTCATGATTTGGCATACGCACAATAAATTCAGTACCTTTTCCTTCCTCACTCTCAACTTTTATTTCCCCATGATGAAGGTCAAGTACTTTCTTTACAATAGCTAAACCTAAGCCACTTCCTCCATAGGCACGATTTCGTGAAGAATCCGCTTTATAAAAACGCTCAAAAATATGTTGTTTCTGTTCTTCTGATATACCAATTCCTGAATCACGGATACGCACTTCCACTACTGTCTCATGTTCCTTTAACTGAATAGTAATCGTACCACCGCTTGGAGTAAATTTAATACTATTATGAATTAAATTAATCCACACTTGACTCATACTTTCTTGGTCAGCAATAACATGTACTTTTTCTAAATCTAGTTCTAACTCAATTTCTTTTTCAGCCCAGAGTGGTTCACTATTTAACACAATTTGCTTTAACTGTTGATCTAATCGATAGCTCACTCTTTCTGGTGTATACTCTTCTGATTCTAAAAGAGTTAGCTTCAATAAGTTTTGACTTAGTTTAGATAATCTCGTTGTTTCAGTTTCAATAATGGTAAGATAATGCTTTCTTTTTTCCTCAGAAAAATTATCTTCTTGTAGTGCTCTAGCAAATCCTTTTATAGAAGTTAATGGTGACTGTATTTCATGAGAAACATTTGATACAAACTCTTGTCTCATTTTCTCCATCGTATTCAGTTCATCTGTCATATCATTTATACTTTTTACGAGCACGCCAATTTCTCCATCATACTTTTCTTCATTTCGTATTTTTACGGAGAAGTCTCCTTTTGCAATTTTTTGTATCGGTTCAATAATAGTCCAAATCATCGCCTCTCGTTTTGGTCTCATTAATATTCCAATCAATGTCCAAATAAGAATAATAAATACAAAACCGACCATATCACTAATTAGAAAGGCAACAAACGGCGATACGTTTACGTCAAAAGCATTCAATATACTAGTTGCTACATAAAATGCGATAGACCAAATTATAGTAAGAAAAGAAAAGAGCGCTAATACCGCTCCAAATACTTTCAGCATCTTCAACTTACTCATTCGTTTTCTTTTTCTCATTTACTTACCTCTAAGCGATACCCTAATCCTCTTATTGTTTTAATACTAAATTTCGACTGCTCTTCTTGAAACTTCTCACGTAACCGATTAATATGAACGTCTAGTGTACGTTCATTCCCTTCAAAATCATATCCCCATATTTCTTCAATTAATTGCTCTCTCGAACAAGTTCTTCCCGATTTAGACCCTAAAGTAAAGCGCAGCTCAAATTCTTTTAACGGTAATGTAACCGTTTGTTCTCCAGATGTAACTTCGAATGTTTTACGATTTAATAATACATTTCCAACTTGAATCGATTGGGAAACTGTAATTTGGTAACGTTTCAATAATGCCTTTACTCTCACTACTAATTCTATAGGGTCAAATGGTTTTACAAGATAATCATCTGTCCCAAGGTGAAATCCTTTTACTTTTTGTGATGTTTCCCCTTTGGCAGTTAGCATCAGAACCGGGATATCATAGTATTTTCTTAATTCAAAACATACATCAAATCCATCCATATTTGGCATCATGATATCAAGAATAACCATATCGACTTTTACGTCATCCATTTTCTGAAGTGCATCTACTCCATCAATTGCCTCATATGTTTGAAAACCTTCTCGTTCTAAAAATACAGAAACGAGTTCTCTAATATGTGGATCGTCGTCTACTATTAAAATTTTAGGTATCAAAGGAACCATTTCCTTTCTACTTAGCATCTAATATATTGTTTAAAAATGAATCATCAGTGGAGTAAAATCCCACTGATGATTCATTTTATAATGCACCCTCTTTAATTTTCAATTGCTGCGTTGCAAACTCACGATACATATCATGCGTCTGTAATAATTCATCATGTGTACCGCTTCCTGTAAGATTACCTTTTTCAATAAAGATAATTTTATCTGCATCTACAACAGTAGAAAGTCTATGCGCAATCACTAACGTTGTTCTGCCTTTCATTAAGTTATTTAACGCTTTTTGAACGACAGACTCAGATTTACTATCTAAGCTTGAAGTCGCCTCATCTAACATAAGAATTTGCGGATTTCGAAGTAACGCTCGGGCAATGGCAATTCGCTGTCTTTGTCCTCCAGAAAGTTTCACACCGCGTTCTCCAACTTCTGTTGCATAACCGTTTGGTAAGTCATGAATAAATGCATCAACATATGCCATTGCAGCTACTTTTTCAATTTCTTCATCCGTTACTTCGCCCTCGACACCATAACAAATATTATCACGAATCGTTCCATCAATTAACGGACTATCTTGTGATACGTAACCGATTTGACGTCGCCATGACTGTAATGAATAACTCGTAATTGATTCTTCCCCTAATTTAATGGCACCACTAGTTGGCTCATAAAAACGTTCCAGTAATGAGAATAACGTTGTTTTCCCACTACCACTCGGTCCTACAATCGCTGTCACTTTTCCAGATTCAATTGTGAAATCAATATTTTTCAAAACTTGCTCTTTTTCGTTATACTCAAAATGTACATTTTCAAGAACAATCGGTTGCTTAGCATTTGTCACTTTCACACCAGTTTCATGATCTTCTACTTCATATTCTAAAATCGTACTAATTCTTTCCGTTGCACCAATTGCCTTTTGGAATTGTGTAAAGAACATAGATAATTGACTCATTGGCATTACAATTTGAACTAAATACAAAATAAACGCTACAAGTTCACCGGTTGTTAATGCACCGCTAGAAACTCGCATCCCGCCATATCCTACGATAATAACAAGTAGTGCCATTAAAACAAACGACATAACTGGCGAAATTAATGCTTGCACTTTTCCTTCTTTCAAACCAAATTGTAATAACTTTTGTATGCCTGTATTACCCGTTTCATATTCTCTCTTTTCTGTATTTGAAGATTTCACTAAACGAATTTCTGATAACACTTGCGTTAACACACTTGTAAAAGATGCAGTTTCATCTTGAAGCGCTTTTGAAATCTTATACATTTTTCTTCCAAGTGGAACTAAAATTAACACAGACAACGGAATAACCGTTAAAAGTAACGCAGTCATTTTCCAATCTAAAACAAATAATACAATTAACGATCCAACAATTGAAATACCACCTGTTAATAAGTTTGACAAATGCTCAGAAATTAACGTTTTCACAACACCTGTATCATTCGTCATACGGCTAATAGTATCACCTGTTCTATTTTGATCGTAATAAGATACCGGCAAGATAAGTACCTTTTTCCACAAACGTTCTCTTAGTCCCGCTACAATCTTCTGCCCAATATAATTTAGTAAATATATAGACAACCCTGCCGCAATAGTTTGCATTACAAAGAAAGCAACTAACCCAACAATTTGTCCTGCACTAATTGAAGAAAGCGAAAAATTATCTACTAATCCTTTTGTCAGCATAGGAATAAATAAACTCGCTCCCGTAGAAAGCAAACTCATTAACAACGCAAATACTAAAATTCCTTTCGGAGGATTTGTATCTTGAATAAGGCGTAAAAACTGCCTCCAACTCCCTTTTTTCTTTATTTCATTTCTAACTTCCATTCCTGTTCATCTCCTCATGTTAAACAAAACTGTTCTTTCTAAAATTAGAATACGATACAAATGTAAACTGAATGTAAACACACTTTTTCTATTTTTACAAAATATACATAAAAACTCATCTTTACAACCGATATAAACATCTGATATTATTACCTGGCACTTAATATTATTCTATGTAAATTATAGATAAATAATTTAAAACACGATATAAATCTCCAGTTAGTGAAAGGAGTATCCTTTTTGCAAACAAATATACATTCTGAAAAGGAAACAATTATTTTTATTCATGGATTAGTTGGCAATCGTCGCGCCTTCAAAAAAGAGCAAAAACGATTTTCTGCCTCCTACAACATTATAACTTATGACTTATTAGGTCACGGTGATGATAAAGGAGAAGCAATCGACTTTTCATTACAGCGCCTCGTAGATCAATTATTAAACTTATATGAACAAGAAGGTATTAAAAAAGCACATATTTGTGCGCTAAGTTACGGCTGTTACATCTCTACAATTTTTGCACAAATGCATCCAGAAAAAGTATTAAGTATTTGTCATATTGGAGGACATTACAATAACCCTTCTCGTTTATATAATGTATTTCAAAATTTTTGGGAGAAGCGAGGAGATGAATACTCTAAATGGCTCTCTCAATACGCAAATACTATTTTTCCAAGCGGTATATTAAAAGCAAATCCGTTCGCAGTCATTTCAAGAAATATTTACTACCGTTTCGGATTACAATTACATTCATCCATAATTGCCCAGTCATTACGACATCGGTTAGAATTCGATTTAAAATCTAAATTAAAATCACTTCCTCACCCTATACTATGGGTAATGGGAGAGCATGATCATCTCTATAAATCTTGTCTATTTGATTTGAAATCTATTTTGCCTAACGTTTTATATAAGGAAATACCTTTAGCGGGACATGCAGCGAACTTATTTCGTCCTAACTATTTCCATGACTTATATGATCGATTTTTAAATGGAAAGTTAAAATAAAAACTATTAAACTTCCAATTTATTCAACTATAAAAAGGCTTCCCAAGTTTCCTTGGAAAGCCTTTTCTCTATACGAAAAGTATATAAAACTACTTTTTCTTAGTATGCTTTTGTGTAACCTAATAGGTGCTTGCTCCAGTAAGAGTTACTTACAGAACTAATACGTACACCAGTTGCATCTGTTTCTGCACTAATGAACTGACCGTTTCCTAAGTAAACACCCATGTGAGAAGGACCTGATTTATAAGTATTTTGGAAGTATACTAAATCACCTGGTTGTGGATTGCTAGTTTTTGTTTTAGAGCTCCAGTATCCAGCAACTGTTTGACGAGCGCCTTTATGACCAGTTTGATTTAATACGTAGTGAATGAATCCACTGCAGTCAAAACCAGCAGGTGTTGTACCAGCAGTTCTGTATGGTGAACCATTTAAAGATCTAGCGAATCCAGCGATTGAAGATGTATCTCCACCTGTTGTTGGTTTTTGTACGTCTTTACCTGGTTGTTGAACGTTATTTGTAACATTATTGTTATTTGTAACGTTGTTTACTCCGCCTTTTACAAACTTAACGAAGTCTGCACTTACGTAACCTGTGCGGCCGTTATGGTTAATTTTGTACCAACCATTTTCAGCACCAGTAACGTTTAATACTTTACCATTTGTTACTCCACCGATTACAGCGTTGTATGTAGCTGGGCCTGTACGTACTTTTAAAGCACCAGTGTTAACAACATAAGAACCACCAGTTTGAACTGTTGTAGTATTGTTGTTTGTAGTTGGTTGTTGTGTTTCGTTAGATACAGCAGAACCACCTTTTGTTACGAAGTCTTTGCTTACGTATCCAGTTCCACCATTGAAGTTGATTTTAAACCAATCTTGTACTTCACCTACAACTTGTACTGTTTTACCTTTGTTTACAGAACCTAATACTGTATGAGATGTACTTGGGCCTGTACGTACGTTAAGTGAAGAAACGTTTACTGTGTAAGTACCTGTTCCTTGTTGAACAGTCGTTCCTGTTTTGCCACCAGTCGTTACGAAGTCACCACTTACATAACCTGTTTGACCATTTACGTTTACTTTGAACCAACCGTTTTCTTGTCCAACTACTTGTAGCACTTGACCTGATTTCACTTTAGAAATAACGTTATGTCCTGTACCAGCACCTGAACGAACATTTAATACATCAGCAGTTACTGTGTATTTTAATTCAGAAGTTGTTTCTACAGTTTTTGTTTCAGTTACAGTCGTTTGAGTTTGAGTTTGTCCATTAATTTCTTTTAGCGCTTCATTTGAAACTTGTGCATGAGCAGAATCCATTCCTGGAACTGCAACGCCAGCTACAGAAGCTGCTGCTAAACCTGCAATTACTTTTTTCATAAGTTGTCTTTACTTCCTTTCCCTACTATCCTCTTAAAACTTTAATACTTTACAATATTATCAAAGTAAAATATTCATCCAGTTCCATTTTTTAGCAAGAGTTTTATTTTTCACACAGAGTTCATTTTAAATGAACAAAGTGAAATCCGTGTGAACTTCATGTGAACTTTATCATTAATTATAGTGTTTTTGCAATGATTTTTTCAAATTTCTCATATATCGCATGAAAATTCGACATTTCATTTAATATCTCAATATAAAACATCCCTTTTCTATCTTCTATAAAAAATTCTATTAACCTAATACAAACCACATTATGTATTTCCTTATAAAGCTCCTTACATGAAGTATACTTTCATCATGACAAAAATCACTCTATTTATCAATAGTATAATATTTTTAGAAAACTAAATTTCTATACTATCTACATTTTTGAAATAATTTGACGAATTGTAAGATTTATTTCACAAAAGCCATTTCTCCTTTAAAGAAAACACACACTATATCAACTGTTCTCTTTTTCCCATAATGGAATTTATAGGATATTCATAGTATTATATACATATCTTAATAAAAAAGAATTTTAGCGAATTGATTAAAGTTTCATTCCCTTATAAAATGAAACTTTAATCAGTAAGGGTTTTATACATCCTCCGCTAATTATTAACCCTCACCACTCGGGCTGCCCATTAATACGGAGTTTTATTGGAATAAAAAGAGGAGGCATATTTGTGAGAAATATAATAGATGATCCAATACAAAAAACATAGAGCTATACTATGCTTTTATTCAATTCGTTTCAATGATAACATTACAAAAAGTATCAGCTATTGAAACACGTAAAAATGAATTAAAAAATCAGATGAAAAATGCCGGACAAAAAAACCCTTATTACGTATAAAAAAAGGTGAACAGGTTATATTCCTGTTCACCTTTTTAAATTATTTATAAATTTTCACACGGTCTTCTAGCGGTTGGAATTCTTTTTCACCAGCATGTACTACCGGTTTACCAAATGGCATTTGCGCAATAAGTTTCCAATTCTCTGGAACATCCCACTCTTTTCTCACTTCTTCATCAATTAGCGGATTGTAATGCTGTAACGTAGCACCAAACCCTTCAATTTCTAAAGCTGTCCAAATTGCAAATTGTAACATTCCTGATGATTGCTGAGACCAAGTTGGGAAATTATCTTTATATAATGCAAAGTTAGCTTGAAGGCTTTCCACTACTTCACTGTCTTCAAAATATAAAACCGTTCCATAACCACTTTTAAATGCATTCATTTTTTCTTCAGTGGATGCAAAGTTATTTTCAGGTACAATTTTTCGTAACGTTTCTTTCGTAATATCCCATAATTTATCATGTTGTTCTCCTAATAAAACAACAACGCGAGCACTTTGAGAATTAAAAGCTGAAGGTGTATGTTTTACAGCATGATAAATCACTTCTTGAATTTTCTCATCAGAAACTACTTGCTCTTTACTAATTGCATAAATAGATCTTCTGTCTTCAATTACTGAGTAAAAATCTTTTGCCATCATAATTCCCTCCAATTTTCAATTGAGGCTATTTCATATGTATATATCATATTACGCCCTCAAACTTATTATTAATAAGCTTATAACTTTATAATATCACAGCAACAAACAAACTCAAATAATACCACTTATATTTAGAAGCTTTTTCCTTTTTAAAATAAAAATAAAAAGACTGTTTGTTGTTATCTAAAATTAGTAACAACAAACAGTCTTACTTATGTAGCGATCTAGATTCGTATTTTACTTACTTAATTAACTAATCCAAATGCATACGACATTAACTTATTTGTCTCTGTAAAACGTTTTGTTTTATTTGATGTCCCCATGACCACTGTAATAATTCGATTATCACCTTGCTTTACAGTCCCAGTAAAACAGTATCCTGCACTATCTGTAAATCCAGTCTTTAGTCCGTCCATTCCTTCTATATATAAACTTTTATTATTTTTATTTAACATGTCGTTTGTGCTTATAACATTAATATTATTAAATGCTAGCTGACTTTGGCGTAAGTGAGTCACTTCTAATATTTCCGGATAATCTTTTATAAGATGATACGCCAATTGCGCTACATCAGCAGCCGTCATTTTTGTTTCACTTCCATCCGGCTCTTGTAATCCAGAAGCATTTGCAAATTTAGCATGTTCCGACATTTTTAACTGTTTCGCTTTTGCATCCATAAGCTGAACGAAATCTTTCTCCGATTTTGCCATATGTTCTGCTAAAGCCACAGCTGAATTATTAGCTGACTCAATCATTAATGCATGATATAAATCTTTAACAGTTAATGTATCATTAACTTGTACTGGGATTCTCGCTCCCTCTGTTTGTGCCGCCTTCGCACTCATTTTTACTGGATCTTCCCAGCGAACTTTCCCGTTATGTATACTCTCTAGTAAGAGATACGCTGTCATCATCTTAGACATACTAGCCGGTGCAAAAGCTTCATTTTCATTATATTGATAAATAATATCTCCATCACTCGCATCGATAATCATAGCTGCTTTTGCGTTAATTTCTGGTGGGATGTACTTTGGCGGGACTACTTTTTCAGTAAATCCTGCTTTAGGTAGTTCTGCCACTTGCAAAGGTTGTCCCTCTACATTCGCTATGCTCTTTTGATTTCCTTGGAATAAGAACCAACATATCCCTAAAATAATGACTAATAGGACTGTCATCCTTCCCCATTTTAACCGATTCATTTCAAAACTCCTTTAGCAAACCTTTTATACGCTCACATTTAACCTTAACAACAATTCCTTTATACAGTCAAGGTAAAAGGTATATTTATTCATAGTACAGCAATGATTATTTTAATTTATTTATGTTAAACTTACAATATTGAAACGTAAGAATATTCAATAATAAAATCTCGTAAATAAAGCGAAACTTTAATCAGCCCCCCAATCGGGCTACCCGTCAAATAGCGAGATAAACTATTTAATAGAAGGGATTCATACAAATGCTACTTCCAAAATCATTAAAATATGGAGACACAATTGGGATCTACTCCCCTTCTTCACCAGTAACCTACACTTCTCCAAAAAGATTTGAACGAGCAAAATCTTACTTACAACAGAAAGGGTTTCATATATTAGAAGGTTCATTAACAGGTCGATATGATTTTTATCGTTCTGGTAGTATACAAGAGCGTGCTGAGGAGCTAAATGTCTTAATAAGAAATCCTAATATTTCTTGTATTATGTCAACAATTGGTGGGATGAATTCAAATTCAATATTACCTTATATTGATTATGATGCTTTTCTAAAGAACCCTAAAATAATGATTGGGTATTCAGATGCAACTGCTTTATTACTAGGAATTTACGCCAAAACAGGAATCCCTACATTTTATGGACCAGCTCTCGTCCCTTCCTTTGGCGAATTTGAACCTTTTGTTGATTGCACATACAAATATTTTGCTGAAACTTTACTACATGATCATTCTCTTCCTTATCATATAAAACAACCATTATTTTGGTCAGATGAATTTATTAATTGGGAAGAAAAGACGAAGGAGAAAGAACTTCGACCAAACGATTGGATTTCAGTAATTGATGGAAAAGCTACTGGGCGTATTATTGGCGGGAATTTAAACACGATACAAGGAATTTTGGGTAGCCCCTATATGCCACATATTCAAGAAGGCGACATTCTCTTCATTGAGGACAGTTCAAAAGATGCAGCTACTATTGAAAGAAGCTTTTCATTACTTAAAATTAACGGTGTATTCGATAAAATTTCAGGTATCATTCTTGGAAAACATGAGCAATTTGATGATTGTGGTACAAATCGAAAGCCTTTTGAAATACTATTAGAAGTACTTCAAAATCAAAGAATTCCTTTTCTAGCTGACTTCGATTGTTGTCATACACATCCCATGATTACCATGCCTATCGGTATTCAAGTAAAGTTGGATGCAACAAATAAAACGATACATATTGTAGAACCTTGGAAAAAATGAATGCATAGCTTCTATTGTTTTACAATAAAAGCCATGATACTATATAATTTGGAATGTGAAAAATTAAACAAAATACGTTCCAATATCTATTATTAGGAAAAGATAGATATAAATATATATTTATATGTAAAAGAGAGTGAATAAATGAAACCAACTATTAAAAATTACGTATTTTTACATGTAGCTTTTTTGATATATTCTATCATTATGGTTTACATGAAATGGGCAGCTAAATTCCCCATTGCTTCCATCTCATTTTTTGTTGCTTATTTCGGACTAGTTATACTTTTATTCGGATATGCAATTTTATGGCAACAAGTAATTAAACATTTCGAAATTTCAAAAGCATATTCACATCGCGGAATTATTATACTATGGTCAATGCTTTGGTCAGTATTTCTATTTGGAGATACGATTCAGTGGAATCATTTACTTGGTGCGGCTATTATTATCGTCGGAATTGTGGTGGTGACAAAAGATGAATAGTTATATGTTATTATTTATTTTCGGGATAATTTTAGCTAATTACTCACAAATATTATTAAAAAAAGCTACTTTGCAACAATACGATTCTAGAATAAAAGAATATGTGAATCCTTATGTTATTATCGGCTACTCTTTATTTGTAATTAACGCCGGATTAAATGTTATCGCCATGAAGGGTATGGCATTAAAACAAGCATCAGCATTAGAATCCTTAAGTTATATCATCATATTAATTTTTGGTTGGTATTTCCTAGGAGAAAAAATAACGAAACGTAAACTCATCGGCAACATGATTATTATCGTTGGTGTAATCGTTTATTGTATCCAATAGTAAAAAGCTCCGTTTATCACAAACGGAGCTTTTTACTATTGACCTAAATTTTGCACTTTATCTTTCAAATCTCGAACTTGATCTACCGTCTGCATAAGCTCAGAGTTTTTAAATTGCTCTACATCCACTTTCCCTTCTTCTATCTTTGTCTTCGCCGTATCAATTAACGTATTTAACTTTTCGTTATATCCGACGATTTGTTGATGAAGATCCTTTGCTACATCAGGTGGCGTTAATTCATTGAATGCGGGTATATCTTGTTTAATTTCACTAAGCTTCGTTTCTAATTCTTTTCGAGCCTCGCTATCATTAACGGCCTTTTCTGCTAATGCTGGTGCATCATTTGCAAATGCACTTATTTCATTTACATAGTCTGTCGCTTTTTGCGCGTAATCTAGGGAGTTCTTTCCTTCCTCCACTATTGAACATCCCATTAAACCAATTGAAACTATAAATACTAATACAATTGATTTTATTTTCATTTTAGACCCCCTTCGTCCTTATAATTGTCTGTAATTTTCTCTATACATAACTTCTAGCTAAATTGTTTATAACCTTTTTCAAATAGTTATTTATCCTCTTACATGCCCTATTATCGTTACAACATCTATTTCTATATGTACGCTTATAATATCTTCAATTATATCCATATACCCTTGTCCTATAGCTGTTCCATAGTGTAATGTAAGCCCCTTCTTTTCATACACTGACTTTGGCACTGAAAAAATAAATCTCCTCAAGTTTCTTTCATCAACTGGTTCCATAATTAAAACAATCCCATCCTCATCAAACATATACGCTCGCCCTCCAACTTTACATTCACTATGGCTCAGTATTGCCTTGGTCAGCAAAATTTAAAACATAATAAGTTAAGATACACTCCGCTCTATCATAAAGTGAAACTTTAATTAACCCTCACCAGTCGAGTCTTTATCGGCAAATAGCAGGATAAAAATAAAAAGCATTCATTCTTTTTTGTTAAGAATAAATGCTTTTTAAAAAATCAATTTCTAACTCTAGCATCTTTTTTTGACGAGGTTTTACTTTCCTTACGGGAACTCCAGCGTAAATATACCAATCATCTAAACTCTCTTTTACCATACTCATCGCGCCGACTGCCGTACCTTCTCCTACAATTACATTTGGAAAAATAATAGAATTGGCACCAATAATCACATGTTTTTTTAAAAGAACTTTTTCTGCTTTCACATTCCTATATTGATTCGGGACGGTTGGCCCCATTAATGTATTTCCACTGAAATCATCAAGTACTGCATATACGATTGTTTTAGCTGAGATGTTTGCAAAATCATGCATTTCAATCCCAACTTCCCCTCCATATAACGCTGTATACGCTGATATGTGCGAATAACTTCCAATTGTGATTTTACCACTTAAAATGCAAAAATCATCAATTCTTACATGATTGCCAACTGATATAGCACTCGGATTATATATACTTGCTTTTTTACTAACCAATACATTTTTCCCAACAGATAAAAATCCAATTTCCTTTAGTTCTTCTTAACTATAAAAACTATTCATCTACCGACACCACCTTCTGCTCTAAACAGATTACAATTTGCTCTACTAGTTCTTTCGTCATTCCTTCCCATAAAGGTAAACTTACGATTCGTTTTGCTATTTTATTCGTCTTTGTTAAATCTGTAGACTTATAGTTTTTAAAAAGAACTTGTTGGTGGCAAGATGGTGAAAAGTATAATCTAGCTTCTATTTTCTGTTTTTTCAATTCTTCTATTACTTGTATGTTGCGAACTTCTTCTGGACAAATGATAGGCATAAATTGGTGAATAACTGCTTCTGTCTTTTGGACTTTCCACCCTTTTTTCATTAACCCAGTATTTTGTAACAACTGTTTATACCATTCAGAAATACGAGTGCGTTCTTTTAATTTTTGATCCCACTTTTTTATAGTCGCAATCCCAATAGCTGCTGCGTATTCAGACATTTTACAATTAAACCCCATCATCGTACATTCACGATTTTTATCAAATCCGAAATTCCCCATTCTTTTAATACGTTGTATATCTTCTTCGTTTTTACTATATATGAGCCCTCCTTCACCAATTCCGAAAGGCTTTGTTGCATGAAAGCTATATACGATCATTCCACTAAAATCTTGACCGTAATGCATTCCTCCATTCATTAAACCAAATCCCGGCGCCGCATCTACGACAACCGGAATCCCCTTCTTCTCTAATTCTTCATATTCTTCTAAGTTCATCCATGATCCAAAAGTGGCGTACGGGACAACAATCGCAACCTCTTCTTTTAATTCTTCTATCTTATGCAAAAGTACGGTTTTATCCATATACCAATCATCTATTGAAATATCAATAAAGTAAGGTTCCAATCCACACCAAATAGCGGCTAAGGCAGTCGCAGGGAATGTAAAGCTAGGCATGAGAGCATACTTTCCCTTTCTTCTTTTCTTTAGTTGAATAGCCGCCATTAACCCTAACGTTGCGTTTGCTACTGTTGTAACAGCTCCCCTGTTTTGAAAAAATGACGAAATAATTGTTTCCTCAAAACGTTGATTTATAGGTCCATAATTCGTATATATGTGAGATGTATCAATTTCCTTCAATTCATCCAAATACTCACTTACAGGTACAGTTGAAGCACGTAAAAAAGGAATACTCTCCATATCTATCTATTCCTTCCTATCATTTTCGGACAATATAGAGCATATCTGTTTCAGATAATCCAAATTTCCTAGCACTTTTCATTCCTTGTTTTTCCGCTATGTTATATAATTCCACCTTAAATCCTGCATTCATTAATCGTTGAATAAATCCCGATTGATTATAAATTCTCACATGATCTTCTTGACCAAAAGCTAATTTCCTCAATTGTGGTGTTACAATTAATTCATTCTCTACAATAAAATCTACATTCATTACGATTGGTACTTGAATAATTCCCCATCCATTTGGCTTTAACACTCTATATAACTCTCGCATTGCTTTGTCATCATCAGGAACGTGTTCTAACACATGACTACATAATATTACATCAAAAGTATTACTATCATATGTAATCCTTGTAACATCAATTTCCTTCATTAATGGATCCTTTGGTTCTAAGTCACCACATACATACGTAATATTTTTATACTCGTTAAACCAATCTCTTAACTTCGCTTCAGGTGCAATATGAAGCATAGTATAGTTTCTATTTAACAAGTCCGTTTCCGTTTCAATGTACGCACGATACAATCTTTCACGATCCATCGAATTACAAACTGGACATATCCCTGTATCTTTATTCCACATCTCAAATTTATATTTCGGAAAATCATAATGTGCTGGCCAAGGTGAAAATTTTTCAAATTGTTGATTGCAATATTGACAATAACAACATTCTTTCTCGAACATATGAGCAACTAACTTGTTTAACCCTTTTTTTATCTTTTCATTATAAATTTGATCTAGTTCGCCATTTCTTACTGCATCCTTAACTATAAATCCCGCATTTTCTAAACAATAAGATAAACTCTCTTTATACTCACTTTCGGAGCTTAAAAATCCACTATTATATGCATCTATAATTAATTCAATCCACTCTTCAATTGTCATTAAAATAAAATGCATTTGTTTTTGATTTTGTCCACTATGTTGTCTAAAATAACTAAGAGGTTCTTGTATATAAACTACTTTTCCTTTCCTCATCATATCTAGCCAAGTTGCAATGTCATTAATAGCAGAATAAGCCTTTCCTTTAAAATATCCAAACTTCCCGTCAAACAAATTCCGATTAAACAAAACAGTTGTCGGCTCACCAACTACATTTTTCAAGTTTTTTAACATATAATTCCCTAATTCTTTTCCTTCAAAAAGTGTAGTTTCTTTCGCGATTTTCATATTTAATGTTGAAGGTGGTAATATCTCTCCATTCTCATCAATCAGTTCACGATATGACGTCACAAATGAAATATTTTCTAACGCCAAAAAGTATTTCATCATTCTCTCGATCTTTTCATGATGAAATAAATCATCATCTAATAAAAAGTTTATATAGTCCCCATTCGCAAGTTCTACACACTTATTAAAGTTTTCGGCAACTAACGGTGTTTCATTTTTTACATATGTAATACACTCATATTCACGTAAGTACGGTTGAATCATAGCATTGACTTCATTATTTGTACTGTCGTCAGAAATAATAATTTCAATATTTTCATATGTTTGATTCAAAGCGCTGTTGAGTGCTAATTCTAAGTAATAAGGTCTATTGTATGCAGGAATAAGTATACTTACTTTCGGTAAAGAAGAATTATTATTTATATGTTGTTTTTTCTTTTCTATGTTTATTTTCTTCGCTCTAATTTTTTGGTAATAGTCTAATGTATATAATATTGATGATGGAACTATCCTTCTTGCATAATCTAGAAAATTAGTTATCGCTTTGTCTAACTCTTTTTCAGTGGATAAGAAACCATATTGTTCTCCTGCTATAATACTGTGTGAAAAATCTTCTAACCCATCCATCATTTTATTAGATTCATTTAACTGTTGATCTGGATGTAATCGAAAGTAACTAAGTGTCTCTGCTATATATACAGCTTTTCCTTTACTTAATAAAGATAACCATGAAGCTATATCTACGTTACATAAATACCGCCTCTTATCAAAAATCCCAAACGGTTCTTGTAAATCATTTTTACGAAATAAAACTGTTGTCGGTTCTCCAATATAATTTTTTTGATCCACAATTACCTTATTTCCTAATTCTGTTCCCGCTATAATGGTATCCTCTTCAAATAAACGGACAGTCGAATAAATATGTCGTAGCTCTTTCCCTTTATCATCAATGACTTGACGATGAGATGTTACAAGCTTAATTTCATTATCTAAATCATCGAAAAAATACTTCATCATTTTTTCAATTTTATTCACATGAAATACATCATCATCCATTAAAAAATTTATATATTCACCGTTCGCTTCATTAAATAACATTAGCGCATTTTCAAATTGTCCGAGAGTTGATCTATTTTTTATATAAATAATATTTGAATGATCACATAAGTATTTTTGTAACACTTTTTCTGTTTCATCATTCGTGCTGTCATCTCCAACTATAATTTCTATATTAGGGTACGTTTGTTCTAACACACTACATAGCGCCTTTTCAAAGTAACGAGGACGATTATACGTAGGAATTAATACACTTACCAACGGAAGTTGCTCTACCACCTCTTCAGTTCTTTCAATACGAGTTCTCATTTTAACTCTCTCACCTCTTCGCATATTATTTATATACGCGACACAAAAATCACATTACTTTAACTGTATGGAGCCTATATACTTTTATGCAAACATGAAACAAATTATCATACTTTTCGTTCCTGAATAAACATATTTAATAATGCGGACATTTTATTTGCACCTTTTTTATTCATATGATCACTATCATAAAAATCATCGTCACAAAATAATGGCGAATCAAATAGATCTATGATTTGAAAAGAATATTGAGTTTGAAAATCATTTATAACTTTATAAAAATCTTCTTTTAATTTTTTACTACTACAATTGAAATAATGTGAAGTAACAGGGAACACAACAATTAGTGGTTTTATATCGTTTTTTAACAGTAAATCTAAATATTTTTTAAAAATCATTTTATTTTCAACTAAAGTATGAGGGTACGACAATTTAGCATGTGAAGCTGCTCTTATTTTCCCGTGTTCTTCAAAAGGAATATGAAGAGGAGTAGTATTCCACTCAGCATTTATCCAAGGCAGTATCAATGATTCATCTTTTAGTTCGTCTAATAAAATATATTCAAAATGCAAATTAAAAATAGAAAGAAGTGGTTTCGGAGTATTTAGATGGGAGAATCCATCAGTGGGTAGAGGAGAGTGAACTACAGTATGATGACCATCTTGAAACAATGGATAATATACTTTGTGAATTCTATATGATTCGGAGGATAACGACATATCAAAGTAAAACGAGAAATAGGCTATTCCTATTAAACAATATTGAAATGAATGATTGTTTGATAAAAGTTGTGACGCTATTAAATAATCATAGTATAGATCTTGCGATGGAAGTGTTAATTTTATTGACTTTTTTGAGAGAAGCTCCGTACTTATGCCACAATGCGGATAAGACAAACCGGTAGCAAACAATTCATACGTCGGATCACTCTTTGCTTTTTTCATAGAAATGTATAAAGACATAAGATCCGGATTTATTTGATAGATAGAAATTAATTTATCTTTCCATTCATACATGTATTTTGTTAAATTAATAATTTTTGAACTTTGCACGCCCCTATTTATCAAGTCATTTGTAAGTTTTTCTGCGTCCCCTCTCCAAATGACTATATATTGAAAAGAACTTTCTATACGAACAACATCTGAAACGTCCACAACATGAACTATTGTTTTACATTTATTTTTGTCTAACGTATTTCGAATCCTATCCCCTGATAATTCATCACTTAAAACAATGATTTTATATTGCTCCTTCATGTACATCCCCTCCATTATATGTATAATATGAAATTCATTTTTAATTCGTAACAATCATATACACCTGCAATCTAACAAAAAAATAGCTCCACCATTAGGCGTAGCTATTTTTACAATTATTGCTTATTCAAATTATATTCCTTTATCTAACTCATAAAGTTTACGATACTTTTCATTTTCTTTCAGAAGTTGTTTATGACTACCTTGCATGACAATTTGGCCACGATCAAGGAATATAACTTCGTCTACATGTTCTATTCCTACAAGATGGTGCGTAATCCAAATAACTGTCTTTTCTTCCGTTGCAGAAAACATTGTTTCAATTAAAGACAATTCTGTTTTTGGATCTAAACCGATAGTCGGTTCATCAAGTACAATAATTGGTGTTTCTTGCATAAGAGTTCTAGCAAAAGCAACCCTTTGTCTTTCCCCACCAGAAAACCGCTTTCCCATTTCATGCATTTTTGTTTGTAATCCGGCTGGAAGAGAAGTAACATGTGAAGCCAATTGTGCTTTCTCTAAAGCTTTCCATATCTCTTCATCCGTCGCCTCTGGTTTGCCAATTCGTACATTATTTCCAATTGTCGTATCAAACAAATGCGGCTTTTGATTTAATACAGAAATATATTTAGATAAAAGATTCGTATGAGCTCGTTCACCATTTAGTACAACTTGGCCATTTACTGGGCTTAACGCCCCTGTTAACAATTTTAGTAAAGTAGATTTCCCTGTCCCACTTCTCCCTAAAATAGCAATTTTCTTCCCTGCTTTTATTTGTAATGATACATCTTTTAATACAATCTCATTACTATCTGGATAACTATACGATACGTGATTCAGTTCAATATCTACATGTTTTGGTTCAATATAATCTTTCTCTCCATGCAAATCCGTTTCATCATGTAAAACACTATCACTTTCTACGCCATTAAGACGATGGGTAGATTCTACATACGACGGTATTCGATCGATGGCATCTGCAATAGGAATAAGCGCGTTCGTTACAGATAAAGTCATTAATACGAAAGCTGCGATAACTGTAGGAGCAATTTGTTCACTTGCCGCTTCATTCCCAGTCCATATGATCATCGAAATAACTACAATACCTACTACTAATTGAATGATACTGTCCCGAATATGATACCAGCGTTTCACTCTCTTTTCGATTTTTAACAACTGATCATTTTGTTTTACATACTCATTAATAAATTCATCTTTACGACCACTTGCTTGCCAATCAGATAATCCAAAAACAGCATCTGTCAGTTGTTGATACAAACGGTTTCTTCCTTGCTTTAAAGTAACATGATGTTTCTTCATCAAAAGTAATGATACAAACGGAAGAAGAAAAACGATAATAGCTAACATACAACCTACAATAAGTGCAAAAACAAAATCAAATGCACCGATAACAAGTACGAAGATACTATAAACAACTAGCGCTAATATGCTAGGAAATATTGTACGTAAATATAGGTTTTGCAAATGCTCTATATCTTCGGATAACACTCCTAACATATCACCCGTTTGAAATCGAGAACGGAAAAATAACGCCTGTGGTTCTACTATTCTATATAGCCTCGTTCTCATTTTTTCTAATATACGTAGTACGACATCATGTCCGACTAAGCGCTCTATATAATGAAATACAGCTTGCCCTATACTAAACGCTCTTGTTGCAACAATAGGAACATATACAGCCATTACATTTTCTGGTCTAAGGGCAGATTTTGAGATCAAATAACCTGAAATAAAAAGTAACATCGCTCCTGAACTAACTCCAAGAAGACCAAGGAAAATAGTTAAAGTCATTCTACCTTTATTTTGTTTTATATAAGGTTTAACCCAGTTACTCATTTCTCTCCCCTCTCTTCCCTATGAAAATGTAATGTCTCATTCTCTAAAAGTTCTTCATACGTCCCACTTTCTTTCATTTCCCCTTTATTTAAAATAAGAATATGGTCCATTTGTTTCATCCAATGTAGACGGTGGGTTGCTAAAAATACTAACTTTCCATTAAATAGACGTAACATCGCTTGCTTTATTTCAAATTCGGTTTCAATATCAAGATGTGCCGTAGGCTCATCTAATAAAATGATTGGTTTTTTACTTAAAAGCGCACGCGCCATAGCAACACGCTGTTCTTGTCCGCCACTTAGCATACGTCCACCTTCCCCAATTCTTTCGTGCATCCCATTTGGAAGTGATGTAACGAGTGAACGAAGGCCGACTTCATTAATAACTCTTTCAACTTCTTCATCTGTTGCATTTGTTTCATAAAAACGAATGTTATCCTTTAACGAAAGCGGAAAAATATAAGGTTGCTGCGGAATATAAGCGATATTTTTTTGCCAATCTTCACGAGTAGATCCATCAACTTCTACACCATTTACTAACATCTTTCCACTCGAAGGAGATAAAAAACCTGCTAATACGTCGATTAACGTCGATTTGCCTGCACCACTTTCACCAATAACACCAATAGCACCGTTACCTTCCCAAGTAAAATTAATTCCTTCTAATATAGCCTTTTCAGATTCAGTATTATTAACTTTGATGTCTTGTAATTTCAAGCTACTAGAGGCATTCCATACTATATCTTCATTTAAATCTTTCTTTTGTATTCTTTTTTGTTGTTGCAAAATCTCTTCTATTTGCTCCATCGCAATTTGTCCATCTAATGTTGCATGATAATTTGCTCCCACTTGTTTAATCGGCAGAAAATATTCCGGAGCTAAAATCAAAATTGTAAGGGCTGGTAATAGTATAATCGTTCCATCTATTAAACGTATCCCTAATCCAACTGCCACAAACGCGATTGATAAACTCGTAAAGAAATCTAATGCAAAAGAAGAAAGAAAAGCAACTCGCAAAGTACGCATCGTTGCTTTTCTATATCTTTTACTTACTTTTTCAATCTTTCCTTCGTGCTGTTCACTTTTCCCTAAATACTTTAATGTTTCTAAACCTTTTAACGTATCTACAAAATGGTTCGAAAGTACACGATATATCTCATACTGACTATCTGCCATTTTTTGCGCTGCTAATCCGAGAAGAATCATAAATATGATCACGATAGGAATCGTTACAACTAAAATGATTCCAGACTCAATATCTAGCGTAAAAACATATAGTACAATTAGACCTGGAACAATGCTACTTCTAATCATTTTAGGAATCGTTAATTCAATATATGTTTTAAATTTCTCAATCCCTTCAATTGATAAGGTAACCAGATGACCAGTCCCAACAGTTTGAACATACCTTGGACCTAATGTGAAATATGCCTCTATTAGTTGTTTTCTTAGTAACGACCCTGTTTTTTCAGCAAAACGTTCCACTAATATTTGTGATGTTCGAACTACTATGTGACGCGCTGCAAACGCGATACCAAAATAAACAATTTCACTTAATATTGTTTGTACTGTCTCTCCATGAAATAAAAACGTAATAGCTCGTGCTAAAAAGATTGTTTGCGCAATAATACTAAAAGCTTCTAAAATACTAATAATCGTTAACGCTACATATAAAATACGGCTACCGGGATAAGACGGAAGTCCTCTTTTTCTTTTCATTAGTACTCCAAATCGTTGTCTGACTTAACAGGTTGTCTAAATACATAATAACTCCATATTTGACTTCCGATAACGAAAGGCAAAATAGCAATCGCAAAGTAAGTCATAAGTTTTAATGCATAAGCCCCTGATGCTGCGTTGTAAATTGTCAAATCATTCATTGCTCCTAAAGAGCTAATCATAACACGTGGGAACATACCGATAAATACACTCGCACTTAGTAAAATGATTGTTAAACTCGTCATAAAGAAAGCCCAACCATCTCTTCTTCTTTTATTTAATAAAGTGGACACTAATAGTGCTACAAAAGCTCCGATTGGCACCATAATCCATTCTGTTCCATGAGCAGTGAAAATGTCGGTTTTCCATAACCCCACACCAGCAAAAACAAGAAGTGTAATTAATGAAAATGGTGCAATTTTTATTGCAGCAATTCGTGCACGTTCTCTCAATTTACCAGTTGTACGTATCGTAAGAAATTGTAATCCGTGAACAATACATAGTAGGAGAAACATTACTCCTCCAAGTAACGCAAATGGATGAAGTAATTGCAGGAATCCACCTACAACATTTTTACTCTCATCAATAGGTACACCTACCATAAAGTTTGCAATCGCAACTCCCCAAAGGATAGGAGGTAACATACTTCCAATAAACATCCCCCAATCCCATGCACTCTTCCATTTATGATTATCTATTTTCGCACGAAATTTAAAGGAAACACCTCTTAAAATTAAAGCAAGAAGCATAAATACAAACGGAATATAAAAACCACTAAATAAAGTTGCATACCAGTGCGGAAATGCCGCAAACATGGCTCCGCCAGCACAAACAAGCCATACTTCATTCGCGTGCCAGAACGGTCCTATTGTATTTAAGTAAACTCGTTTTTCAAAATCATTCTTTCCTAAAAACCTCGAAACCATTCCTACCCCAAAGTCGAAACCTTCCAGTACAAAGAATCCAACAAATAAGATTGCAATAACTAAAAACCATAACTCATTAAGAGATAACATACTCTTCCTCCTTATCAAATGGATCATGGCTTTGATAATCCTTTTTCGTTTTCTTATTCTTGTGGCCCTTAATGGTACGAACAAATAAGTACACACAAATTCCACCCATAATTAAATACATTGATGTGAATGAAATAAGTGAGAATAATACTTCACCGAATGTTACATTTGGTGATACAGCATCTTCTGTTTTCATTACACCAAATACAACCCAAGGTTGACGACCCATTTCAGTCATAATCCACCCTACTGTATTACCGATGAATGGAAGAGAAATTGCATACACCATTAATTTTAAATACCACGTTTTTTCCGCTAAACGATCTTTTCTTGATAAGAACCATCCGTAAGCTCCTAGAAGAAGCATGAATGTTCCACTCATTACCATCGCTCTAAAACTCCAAAACATTGTATGCACTGGAGGAATATAATCTCCAGGTCCATATTTTTCCTCATATTGTTTTTGAATTTGATTCATCCCTTCAACTTGACCGCTAAACTTATCATACGATAATAGACTTAGCATATAAGGGATTTGAATTTCAAACGAATTTTCTTTCTTCTCTGTATCAATTTTCGAAAATACTGTAAATGGTGCTGGATCCTCACTTGTATTCCATAGCGCTTCGGCTGCCGCCATCTTCATTGGATGTGTCTTAATTAATTGTTGCGCTTGTGCATGACCGAAGAATAATACAAGCGCCGTTGTAATTGTTCCAACAATGATAGAAATTCGGAAAGATTTTTTAAATACTACAGTTTCTTGTCCTTTTGTAATTTTCCATGCACTTACACCAGCAATAAAGAATGCACCTGTTGCAATTGCCGCTGTAATTGTATGCGGGAATTGTACCCATAGTTGTGGGTTTTGAATAATGGCTAAGAAATCATTCATTTGCGCACGACCATCAGCTGCCATTTCATACCCGACAGGTGACTGCATAAATGCACTTGCAGTTAAAATCCAGAATGCTGATAACATCGTTCCAATTGAAAGGAGCCAAATACACATTAAGTGAATTCGCTTCGGTAATTTATCCTCACCGAATACCCATAAACCTAGGAATGTAGACTCAATGAAAAATGCCAGTAATCCTTCAATCGCAAGTGATGGACCAAATACATCACCTACAAAACGTGAATACGTTGACCAGTTCATACCAAACTGGAATTCTTGTAAAATACCTGTTACTACACCTACTGCAAAGTTAATAAGGAATAATTGCGTCCAAAACTTTGCCATCTTCTTATATACTTCTTGCCCTTTTACCACATACAACGTTTGCATGATCGCAATAATAAAAGCTAAACCAATTGACAGCGGAACAAAAAAGTAATGGAAAATCGTTGTTGATGCGAACTGTATTCGTGCCAATTCGAGCGTTTCCATACTAAAATCACTTCCTTCATAGTTTTTATAATAAAAGTTAATTGAGCAATCTTATCAAACTCAATTATTAAGAAATACGAAAAGACAAAAACATTTTGTATGTATTGTCGAAAAATATGAAGTTTCAGTTTTTCAAACTATTGTAATGCTATTTTTTACCTTTTCACTATTTCTGTAGTGTTTTATTCGTTAATCGAATTGTATAATATACCTGCATAGTAAATTCAGGTTATTTTTGACGTATTATTGACATCATTTTGTCTGAAATATGTCTTTTGTCATTTTTTTGAATCAGATTTTTTTCATTAGCAAAATGTGTTTTTTCAATATACGGCTTACTTTTATATCTATAAAACAATCGTTTTTTCTTCATACACTTGACTTTCACCCGAAAAAATGTCCTCGAAACCACCCACGATAAATGCTTGTTTTTTGTCAAGAGAAAAATGTATTTTCAAAATTCAAACTCGAAATAATGTTATTCAAAAATAGAAAATAACTTCCCTCTTCCTCGACTAAAAGTTCATTTTTTTGTCATTTTTCCAGAACAAATAAAAAAAACTGAAAGTCGATTAGACTCTCAGTTTTTTTATTTATTTTGCTGTATGTTTTCTAACGGCTGGTAAAATTTCAGTAGCAATTAATTCAATATTTTTCTCAATTTTATTAAATGGTACACCACCAAAATCAATTTGTGCCATAAAGCGTTGTTGGCCAAATAATTCATATTGGTAAAGCATTTTCTCAATGATTTGTTGTGGGCTACCAACCATTAAAGCATCACGGTAATCTATTGCATTTGTAAATTGCTGTTTCGGATACCCACCACCGCGCAGTGTAAGCATACCAGCATTAATGTGAGGGTAATATTCACTAAGTGCATCTTGTGAATTTTTTGCCGTATAAAATAAACTCGTTGTCGCAACTGGTAAACTAGCTAGATCAAATCCGCTTTGCTGAGCAGCCTCGCGGTAAGCATCTACTGACACTTTAAAGTTAATTGCTGGACCACCAAGTGTTGTTATCATCATTGGCACACCTGCACGTCCTGCTTTAATTGCACTAGCTGGTGGACCTCCAACTGCACGCCAAATTGGTAAGTTATTATTTTTCGCTCTCGGAATAACCGATGCATGTGCGAGCGGTGCTCTGAACTGTCCATTCCATGTTACATGTTCCTCGTTATTAATTTTTAATAAAAGATCCATCTTCTCTTCGAATAATTCTTCATAATCATTCACGTCATAACCAAGTAAACTATATCCTCCAATACGAGATCCACGACCAGCCACAATTTCTGCACGTCCATTAGAAATCAAGTCAATGGTAGCGAAATCCTCATATACTCGAACTGGGTCAGATGTACTTAATATCGTTGCGGAACTTGCAATTTTTATATTTTTCGTAGTTTGTGCAATAGCTCCTAAAATAACTGTATGAGCTTGTGTTGTAAAATGCGTTTGATGACTTTCGCCTACAGCAAACACATCAAGCCCTGCCTCATCTGCTAACTTAGCTGTTTCAATTAGTTCGTGAATTCTTTTTTCTGGCGTAATTTTCTCCCCATTATGTGGATTTAAAACATGATCACCAATTGAATATAATCCAAACTCAATTCCTTTTCTTATATCTATACGGTATTTTTCCATAGTTACTCTCCTCTTTAATAAAGTAGTATTAGTTTTTTTCTAAAAACGTTGGTAAGTCAAGTATATCTCCGTATTACCTATACCTTCACTCGATTAGTCAATTGATAGTGTAAAAAAAATTACTCTTGCGGTAATTCTTTTTTTTTCACTATGCTTATGAACTTTCGTCATTAGCTCGTATAATATTTTCTGCTCTTCTTCATTTAATACATCATCAAAAAACGAAGATTGAAATGCAAGTTGCTCTGGCAATGCTTTCTCTAAGGCCGATTCCCCTTGCTCTGTAAGACTAATTGTTTTCGTTTTCCAATCTTGTTTTCGTACAATATATCCTTCTTTTTCAAGACGAGTTAACATTCGAGAAATGCCACCTTGTGTAACAGTTACCTTTTCAGCTAACTCCATTTGTGTTAGTGGTTGATACGTACGTATTTGCAAAAGCACATCAAATTGAGCTGTCGTTAAATCAAAACGTTTTAAAAACTCATTTGACATTTGATTACTTTGGTTCGTAAATCGTATTAAACGTAACCATATTAATGATCCTATCGTATTATCACGCATGTTTGATCACTTCCTATCGTGAATCTTACTATCACTTTACTACGCAAGTGATAAAAAAGCAAGAGAAAATGTAATAAATATAGCGATAGAGTATTGTATAAATAATGATAAGTAAGAATTCATATAAACATGAATTCTTACTTATCATTATTCTTAACTTTTCATTTCATTCATTACTATATTTAAAGCTGCCATAGCTTTTGGCCAACCAACGTAAAAAGCCATATGTGTTATTAATGCAACCAATTCATTCTCCATAACCCCATTTTGTTTAGCTAGCTTCAGATGAAATTGTAATTGTTCTGTATTACCGAGACTGATTAGTGCTGACACAGTACACAAGCTTCTTTCTCTTAATGTTAAAGTGGCATCCCGCCACACTTCCTCAAATAATATCTTTTCACTATAATGAGCAAATGCAGGTGACATTTCTCTCATTTTCTTTTTAATATGTACTTCAATAAGTTCGTTTTTCATTTTTTTCTCCCTTTATTTTCACCATTTGTGCTATTCCTTGACCAAATGACCAGTTTTCAGCAGCTGTCTCATTTAGTGTAATAAAAATATCCGAAGTTTTAAAATCGGAATATTCCGTAATTTTCAAGGGTACGGATTGATACAAATCTTTTTTCTGTTGCACCGTTCTTCCCGGTCCACATGTAATAGAAACATAAATCATATTCTCTGTTCTCTTTTCTCCTCTTTCCAACAAATAATATGGATTATATAAAAATTTGTTTTGTTGGTAAGGTAGGAACATTTGAAAATAATCATTTTCAGGGATGTTAAAATGTTCAATTAATGAAAGATGGATACATTCACCCATTTTTTCCAACTCTTCTTCATTTAATATGTTTTCAGAATAATAAATCTTCACAAAAGGCATAGACTTTCATTCCTTTTCTTATTTTTAATATACAACAAAATTTCATCGTGAAATGTGTAAAATCTCATATACTGTAACACCTTTATTCACTACACTATCAGGTTTCTCTTCATAAAACTCAAACCTACTATATCTCCATTTATCCGGATTATAAACGATTACATCCCCTAAACACTTTTCATTGTTTTGTACATTTTCATTCATCGTGTTTAATTGAGTCCCAACCAGCGTTTTACTTTGAGAAATACTTCCCGCATATTCAACAACATATCTACTTTTCTTAAATCCATCACTTAGATTAACAACTAATGGAACACCTATATTTATTTGTTGCCATCCAAAAGATTGTAAAATATTATCATAATATCCTTCAAAGATAAATTTGTTCATTCCTTCATGGCCATTCCAAATATATAAAGGTGCATAACAGTTATAGAAATTCCCGTCCTTACCTACCTCAGTAATTAAATAAGCTTTAAAATTCAGGTCTTGAAAACCATCAGTTTTATGCCCATTATCCTTTACCCTATTCCTAATAATCTTTATATTATAATCCTTTGGCAAAATGACCTTATATTGCATTCCAATCATGTTTATCACTCACTTTCTATCCTATATACATAATGATAAACCGATGATTGACTAACGTAAAATAGGTATAAATTATGTTTGGTATCATTTATAATGATAGTGCATAAGGGGCTGAGATATATGGAAATAAATGATCTTATCATATTCAAAACTGTTGCCAGTGAGGCTTCTATTAGTAAAGCTGCTAAAGAGTTAGGATATGTTCAACCGAACGTAACTGAGCGAATCAAAAAATTAGAACAAGAATTAGAAACGCCTTTACTACATAGAGATAACAAAGGCGTTTCCTTGTTACCTGCTGGTGACATTTTATTAGATTACACGAATAAAATATTAACTCTATTAGAAGAAGTAAAAGATGAAATTAAAACGAGTGGTTCTTCTTATATAATAGCGACGTCACAATCTATTTTGACAAATTATTTAAGTAAGCGTATTGAAGAAAACTTCAGAAATTATCAAATATATGTAGAAAGTAGTAGTCATTTGCAAAAATTACTTCAGCAACAAAAAGTTGATATGGTCATAACTTATGAGGATTATCCTGACGCATCGTTTAAAAAAGTGTTCACGACCTCAATTTCTGTAGGCTTATTAAAAGCGAAAGAAAAATGTACCATTGATTATTCAAAAGAAATTTTCTTCGTTAGCAATGACAAAAAGTGCCCTTTTAGAAATAAGACGATACAATTTCTAAAAGAAAACAATCTATCTCAGCAACAACTTCAACAGTTGGATTCTTATTCGCTTATGGAAGAGTTTATTGATGATGGAAAAGGAATAGCTTTTTTACCGATTAAAAATGATAAATTGGTACCAATTGAAGATGTTCCAGTTGAGAAATTAGCTGTTCATTTTTTTACAAATCAAAACTCTTTCAAACAAATCCCTGATGAACTATTTGGTTAATAAAAAATCCCTCCTTTATGAATCTAAAAGAGGGATTTTCATATTCTATACAATTGATTTTTCACACATTTTGCTCCACTTCTGCACTTTTCTCCTTCTTATTCCGTTTCATATTCTTCAGTCCCTTAACCGTGCCAACTAATCCTTTCGGGAAAACTAGCAATACGATAATGTACAATAAACCAAGAATAATCGTCCATCGTTCAAAGATCGGATACTCTGTAGCTAGTTCTGATAAATAATATTTTAGGGATTCAATAATCCCAGACCCAGCAATAGCTCCAATTAATGTTCCGACTCCTCCAATCATTGTCATCAAGAGTGCATTTAGTGTCATTTAAATTGAAAATACAGTCGTATTGACAAAGCGTAATGTAATAACAAATAAACCACCGCTAATCGCAGCTACTACTCCTGCAACAATGCTAGCAATAATTTTATAATGAAGCACTTTATATCCTAGTGCTTCAACACGTTGCTCATTTTGTGAAATTGCCTTTAATACTTTTCCAATAGAAGATTTGGTGAAAAGACGTAACAGAACAAAAATGATAAGTAAACATATAAGTGTTACATAATAAAACGTAAAACGATCACGGAATACGTCTGGTACACCAAATGTAAAACCATCTCCTCCGTGAGTGAGCCCACGCCATTTTTCAGCAAGGACGAAAAACAGCTGTGAAATAGCAAGTGTTAGCATCGCATAAAAATGACTTTTCAGCCGTAAAGAAAGTAAACCAATTATATAACTAACTATTGCTGAAATGATAATTGCAGCTACTATTCCAATTAAAAAGTTCGTTATTGATACGCCGTGTCGATCAAATAAAAGCGCTACCCCATATGCTCCTATCCCAAAGAACATACAATGACCGAACGATACAATTCCTGTATACCCAAGCAATACATCAAAACTCATTGCAAAAATAGCAAAGATGAAGATTTGAGTGAACAAAATTAACAGGCTCCGTGAATCATTTACGAACGGAAATACACTTAAACAAATGAGCATACATACTCCGAAGTATACTTTAATTCGGTCCGATGTGTTGTTCACCATTTCACCCCTTTTCACCAACAAGTCCAGTTGGCTTCACTATTAAGAAAAATAGTAACATTAACATATTAATTGCAAGTGATAAATCTGGTATAAAATACGCTGTAAAAGCACCAGCTAATCCGACAATTAAAGAAGCAATAGCTGAACCTTGAACGCTTCCTAATCCACCGATAATTACTACTATAAAAGCTAAAATTGCATACTGCATGCCCATCTCGGCGAAAATAACGCCCGAATACGGAGCTAATAAGAATCCTCCCAAAGCTGCCATCCCTGCTCCTAATAAAAAGACGAAAGAAAATATCGCTTTTACATTAATACCAAGCGCTTGAACCATTTCTTTATCCATTACACCTGCACGGATCATAAGACCTATCTTCGTCTTTTTGAGTAATAGTAGTAGTGCAATGTAAATAATTATCCCAATCAAAATAACAAATAGACGATATTTAATTAATATAATACCTCCGAATGTAAAACTTCCTTGTAACCATAACGGTAATTTTGCACTAATAGGGTTTGGCCCCCAAAATATTTTAATACACTCACTAAGAACGAGCATTCCTCCAAGCGTAACGAGCAGCTGTCGAACATGATTTCCATATACCGGTCTAATAAGAAACCTTTCTAAAATAAATCCTAGGAACATTCCCATGGCTACTGCTCCAACTAAAGCTAATATATAACTTCCTGTCATATTAAATAACCAAACACCTGTAAATGCTCCCCATGCAAATAAACCACCGTGTGCAAAGTTTAAAACGCTCATTAGACCGAAAATAAGTGAAAGACCTGATGCTAACAAAAAAATGAGCATCCCTGTTGAAATCCCATTTACAAATAAATTGATTAACACATCCACCCTTTTCACCTCGGATTCATGTTAAGAGATTCCTAAATATTTATGACACATTTCCTTATCCTTTTTTAATTCATTCATAAAACCGTTATGAACAATTCGTCCGTTATCCATAATGTAAAAATAATCCCCAATTTGACTAGCCATCATAAAATTTTGCTCAACAAGTAAAACTGTTGTTTTCTCTTTCATCTTCAAAATAGCTACCATTAATTTCTCCACCATTATCGGGGATAGCCCTTTGCTCGGCTCATCAATAAGTAATAATCCATCACTATTAATAAACGCTCTTGAAATAGCCAACATTTGCTTTTGCCCTCCGCTCAAGAGCCCACTTTTCTTATTCCAAAACTGCTTTAAATCCGGAAATAGTTCCAGCATCCACTCTATTTTCCCTTCTACTTCTTCACCTTTCCCCCTAGCAAGAGCGAATGTTTCTTCTACTGTCAAATCATGAAAAATACCTTGATTTTCTGGTACATACCCTATTCCTTTCCTTGAAATTAAATGTGTAGGTAATCCACTTACTTTTGCACTATCATAATAAATTTCACCATCTGCAATGCGGTGAAATCCCATAACTGAACGTAATGTCGTTGTTTTCCCTGCCCCGTTTCTACCAAACAGTACAGTAATCGTCCCTTTCTCAACAGCAAGAGATACTCCTTGCAAAATATGAAACTGATCTAAATACGTTTCTATATTATTCACTTGTAATAGTGCCACTATATAATCCCCCTAAATAAGCACTTTGTACACGCTCATCTTTCATAATTTCTTCTGGCAATCCTTCAGCCAATAACTCTCCATGAAATAAAACGATAAGATGATCTGACAAACCTAGTATCATATCCATTTTGTGTTCGATAAGTACAATTGTGCTCTCTGGATGTTTCTTAATATTTTCAATCACTTGTAATATAGCAGGGACTTCCTCAACCGAAATACCTGCCGTCGGCTCATCAAGTAATAACACATCCGTTTTTAAAGCCAATAACATCGCAAGTTCTAGCTTTCTTTTCTCTCCATGTGCCAAATCTTTCGCTAATATGTTCTCTTTCTCGTGAAGTAATACTGTTTTTAAGAAACGTCTCGCCTCTCCAACTTGTTGCTTTAATTTTGCTGAACTCGGGAAAAAACTATAGTAATCTTGTACGAATGATTGAACACTTAAACGGACATTTTCAAGTACCGTTAATTCTGGGAATATGTTTGTAAGCTGAAAAGAGCGACCGATTCCTAAGCGTGTTCGATCTGAAATCGATAGTTTTGTAATATCTTGCCCTTTAAAATACACTTCACCTGTTGTAGGTGAAATCTGTCCACTTAGTAAATTAAATAATGTTGTCTTCCCCGCACCATTTGGCCCGATAATAGAAATGAGCTTTCCTTTTTGGACAGTTAAATTTACATCTTTAATAACTTGATGTTCACCAAAAGATACACTAAGATTTTTCGTCTCTAGCAAATGTGTCACGAAATCCCTCCCTTTAAAGCCGTGAGTATGAAGGAAATATGTATAAAGAGGGTCCCCCCTCTTTATACAAAAACAACAGAAAATTCAGTCTATTTATTTTGAACTGGTGGTTCTGTTTCTTTCATCGTTAATTCTCGCTCTAACACTGGCACCGGATAATCAACACCATCTTGCTTTTTCAATGTGATAGAATACAGCGTCTGCATCGCTTGGTGGTCCTTCTCTCTAAACTTCATCTTTCCTTTCGGTGTATCAAATTCCATTCCTTCCATTTTCTTAATCAAGGTATCTACATCTGTATCACCTTTTGTTTTCTTTAAGGCTTCTACAATAGAAATTGCTGCTGACATTCCTCCCGCTGTAAACAAATCTGGCACTACACCATTAAAACGTTTTTTATGCTCTTCAACTAGCCAATCATTCACTTTATTTTTTGGAAGTGTGTGATAATATACAGAAAAACCTTGCATACCTACTAATGCATCCATTGTTTTTAATGCTGGTATATCTGGCGCACCTGTAGAAATTTTAATACCTTGCGCTTCCACATTCATATCTTTCAACTGTTTCCAAGGTGAATTTGCCCCTGCCCAAACGATAAATAAATAATCTGGTTTTGAACTAATGATATTTTGAATATTCGCTGTAAAATCTGTTGAATTTGTATCCGCGTATTGCTCATTCACAATGCTCGCACCTAATTTTTTCGCACCCGCTTTAAATGCAGCAATCCCTTCACGACCAAAAGCGTTATCTGGGGCAAATGTCGCAATCTTTACACCTTTTTTCGCAATTGCCGCTGCTCCTGCAATCGCATCTTGTGAGGAACTTCTTCCAGTTCTAAAAATATATTTATTCCAGTTCTTCCCGGTAATACTATCCGCAACTGCCGGTTCTACAACCATAATCTTTTCATATTCCCCGGCCAGTGGTAAAACCGCTAACGTATCACTTGAACTAGACGATCCAACTAAAAAATCAACTTTCTCTTCTTCTAATAACTTCGTAGCTTTTTTAACTGCTACATCAGCTTTCGTTTCTGTATCTTCTACAACAAACTTAATCTTTTTCCCATCTACTTTCCCAGTTCCACCAGTTGCATAGTCTAACCCTAATTCAAATCCGTTCACTGTTTGTTTTCCATACGATTCTAGCGGTCCTGTTAAAGAAGCAAGAACTCCTACCTTAATCGTTTTTTCATCCTCTGTACTTGTTTTCTTTCCTGAACAAGCTGCCGTTATTAATAACGAACCTAAAACACAACCAGTAAACATTGTCTTTAGCCACTTACGTTTTTTCATCGACATTGTGATCCTCCCCATACTTTACTTTCTGATAGAATCAAACACGCCAAAATCCCCTGTCCGTAATCATGACTAACTAATTCGATAGATAATGGAAAACTCTTGTAGTACCCTCTACATTCGGCACAAATATATAATCACCTTCCTATGTAATGGAAACGGACATACAATCAATATATATTCTGCAATCCAATTGAAAATACTGTTTCATTTCAGTAATGACCATACAAAAAGACTAACTTATTTTGAACTGAACCCAAAAAATTAGACAAATATATTAAGCAGCTACTAAGGATTGAACTCTGTATTGCACAGGGGACAATCCTTTTAGTT
>NZ_JAKUGE010000055.1:0-39531 GCF_022663795.1 Bacillus cereus group sp. BfR-BA-01349 | reverse complement strand
ATATATTCAATTTTATAATACAGAAAGATTCCAAGAAAAACTTCACGGCCTTTCCCCGATAGAATATCGGGAAAAGGCCGTGGCATAATACGCTTTTTATTACTGTCTACTTGACAGGGAGATGACCAAATGGGCATCTTTTTTTAGGCTAACGCAATATAAATATCCAATTGTGCATGATTTGGGTCTAATGCTCTTTCATCGTAAAGCTCAAAGTCTGTTGTGAAGGCACGTTTATTTTCTTTCGACCATTTCCAAATATATTCCCAAGCTTCACAAACGACTTCAGCAACTGGTCCCTTTCTTGTTGTAAATACCGCATATGTAGTAGCAGGTATTGTTAAAGTTGTCATATTTTCAGGAACGTCTTCTAATGAAGAAACAGGCATACCGATTGTAAATTGATATGTACCAGTTTCATCTGATTCGTAGTTTGAGTAGAAAGCGAATGTTTCTTTCGTTTGTTGATTTGGGATGTGATGCATCATTTGTTCTTGAAAGTATCGGTTCCAAAGTTGTGGAATGTTTCCTTCAGTAGATGCCTCTTTTTCATTAGTCGTCGTAACCGAAACGCCGATTGCGTGGAAAGCTTCTTTTTTTACGATAATAGGTTCGTGTAGCATAAAAAATTCCTCCTTTTTTTAAAAAAAAGAACGTTTGTTCTTGTTTAATATAACATAGTTTTACATGTAACGGTTGTTATTTTTAGAAAATTTTAATCATAAAAAACAAACTGAAAATGACTAAAAAATGGTAAATTTTCTATTGTATGTATAAATAGGATGAGGAGTATGTTAAACTTTTTAAGTATCCTTTAACTGTTATATAAACCTATACAGCACGGTGTTTTTACTATATTAAAAATATGGTAAGGGTTTGTATAAGTGTCCGATATATATGCTATTTTTGATAAATTAAAATAGTAATATTCTATGAGATTTATATTGTTGACATTGGGATTTCAACGATACATTTTCGTAGGTCGGATTGTTGTGAGTGGATATATATTGCTATGTATTCGGCTACTAAATGAAAGGGTTACTGAAATTAAGTAGACGGATAGCAAGTATATAGAAAGGAGAAAGGTAGAAAATATGAAGCAAGTATTGAAGTGTTTTAATGTCGTAACAATGATTACACTTCTCCTATCCATCATATTGCCTTCGCCCAGTGCTTTTGCTACAGAGATAAATAAAAAAAGCTGGGATGAGTTACAAGGAAATGATGTGAAAATTAAGGCAGAGAAAGTGAATGCTGAAATGTATAGGGGAGAAGTAGCTGAGAGGGAGCACGTATTTCAATATAAGATTGAAAATACGGGAGATACACCAATCCGAGAATTAGTAATTAAACAAAATAATGACAATGGAATTGAGTTTCTTTCGCAATCTGTGAAAGTAAACGGAGAGAAGTTACTTGAAAATAAGGTAGCGGATTTCTATGTAGAGGAAAAAGATAATGGAGGAAAGGTTCTTTCTTCTAATCTTAAAATTCAAGATTTAAAATCACATGAAAAAATGACTGTATTAATAAAAGCTCGTCGTGCGCAACATTTTAATAAAGAGTATAAGCAAAAAATTAGTGTGCAAAAGGATCAACTACAGATAGGAAACATGTCTGTAGATGTTGAAGGGCTTCCTTCTGAAGATAAGTTGGAAGCTAATACCGATGATGAGGCTGACAGTAGTAAGAAAGCTATCGGATCAACAACTGATTCAAAAACTAAAGAAGTGGATGGGAAATTAAAAGTATCTGTAGAAGATAAAAATACATCTACACAAAAAACAGAAATAGAGAAGGTAAAACAACCTGAAGCTGAGAAGCAACTAGAAAAAGAGGAAAAGCAATCACCTTTAGCAGTAAAGCAGAGTGATGCAGAAGTACAAGCTGCATCAGAAAATGCTTCGAAGGTTCAAATCCAAACAGGAGATAAACAAGGATTTGGAGACCCGTTGTATTCTACAATTGCTCCTGGTAATTTAGTACAGACTGGTAATGTGACGCTTGGTTTAACAGATAATCATTATACTAGGCAAAGTGTTGGTGGCAAAACCAATAAAAAAGCTGTAGATGTTGATAATGATGATACTACATTTAATTCATCAACAGGTGCATTTCCTAACATTCCTGCTGGAAGTAAAGTGAAAAAGGCATATTTATTTTGGACAGCAGCAATGGGGACTCCAAGTGATGCAAGGACAGATTATAGAGTTAGCGATGAAGATGTAAGAGAACCCGTTAAAATGAAGATGGGAAATAAGCAATACGCTGAAATAAGTGCTGATAGTATACGAAAAGCGGATTATTTACCGTATATTGCAAATCACTATGGCAGTGGTGCAGGGTACGTAGCGTATGCAGATGTAACAAATGTAATTGCACAGCAAGGTATTTCTCAAACGGTGACAGTTGCAAATGTACCACAAATTAAATTTGAAAAAGGTAGTGGCTATTACTGGGGTAACTGGAATCTTATATTAGTTTATGAAAACTATAAAGAAACAGTAAAAGACATGAAGATTTGGGAAGGGCTAGTCTCTCAAAAAAGTACAGCCTGGACAGATATTAGTGTTAATAAAATAAACACACCAAAAGAAGGCGCTTTTAAGGCGAAATTTAGTTATTTTTCATCGCAAGGTGATCCAGCTGATAATGATGGATATGCCTATGATTATGGAGAGTATGATTTTGGGTTAGGGTATCAAAAGTTTAAAAATATTAAAGGTAAAGATAATGATGTTAATGACTCATCTATGACAGAAGTACAAGTAGATGGTACTAACGAATTTGTTACGAAAAAATACCCAGGATATAATCCAGATTGGACAAATTCTTTCAGTACAGATATTCATACGTATCACCTTGAAGGACCCACTCAAGTGAAAAATGATTTAAAAGAAGCAAAAATGCGTTTTAGAGCATATGGTGGTGGCGGTGATATTTACGTATTAAATAACGCTACATTCGTTACAGAACATAATGCTCCAAACTTACAAGTTGATAAAAAGGCATTAGATAGTGCCGGAAAAGAAATTAAGGACGTTAAAGCTGGTGAAGAGTTTACGTATCAAATTGAAGTGAAAAATGATACGAAAAATAACCAAGCACCGGTATCGAATGTAAAGGGATTTGATAAGTTAGATGATCGTTTAGAGTATGTCCCGGGATCCATTCAATATGTTACTGGAAGCAATAAAGGACAAAAAACAGATGATGCAAACGATGATGAAGCAGAGTTTGTAAATAATCAAATTGATTTCCGTGTTGGTGAAGGTGCAGATGCTAAAAACGGTGGTGTTTTAAAGCCAGGTGAAAGTACCGTTATTACATTCAAAGTAAAAGTGAAAGATTCTGTACAATCAGATACAACAGTAACAAATGTCGTTGTTGTAAAGGGACAAGATAGTGCCGAGATAAAGTATGAAACTGAGGACGATGCAAATGTTACGGTTACTACCCCAAAAGAAGTTCCAGGGGAAATAGAGGCGAGAAAAATAGCTTCTAATAAAACACCGAAGTTAGGTGATGAGGTAGAGTATCGTATTACATTTAAAAATAAGACAAAAGATGGACGTCTAGATGTATTGACGATTGAAGACGAATTACCAAGTAGTCTTGAATACGTGAAAGATAGTTTGAAAGCCGAAGGTGTAAAACCAGAGCCAGTAGAGCTGAAGTTTGAAAATGGCAAAGTAATTGCAAAGTATCCAGAAATTATGGATATGGAAGAAAGAAGTATCGTCTTTAAAACAAAAGTAAAAGAAACTGCAAAAATTGGTGAAGAAATTGTTAACAAAGCAACCGTTAGGGATAAAACAAATCCACCAAAGGATCTAGAAGAGAAGATTACACCACAGCATAAGGCCGGTAAAATTGATGCAAAGAAAAAAGCAACAAATAAGAAGCCGAAGCTAGGAGAAGAATTTGAATATCAAATTAGCTTTAAAAATACGGTGGAAAACGGAAAACTAGATGCAGTTACAATAGAAGATGAAATTCCAGCTAACTTAGAATTTGTTCAAGGTAGTGAGAGGGCTGAAGGTACTGAACCAAATCCAGTAGAGTTAAAAGTAGAAAATGGTAAGGTAATCGCAAAATATCCAGAGATTACGGATACAAAAGAGCGAAGCATCGCCTTTAAAGTGAAAGTAAAAGAAGAGGCAAAAGCGGGAGAAACGATTGTTAATAAAGCAGTTGTGAGTGAGCCAAATGGACAGTCTGAGCATCCAGAAGAAAAGATTACGCCGGATTATAAATACGGTAAAGTGGATGTAGAAAAAAACGTAACGAATCAAACACCAAAACTAGGAGAAGAAGTGGAATACCGAATTACATTTTATAATACGGTAGAAAACGGAAAACTAGAAACGGTGCGAGTAGAAGATACACTACCAAAAGGTGTTGAATACGTGAAAGATAGTTTGAAAGCTGAAGGTATAAAACCAGAGCCAGTAGAACTAAAAGTGGAAGATGGCAAAGTAATGGCCAAGTATCCAGAGATTATGGATACAGAAAAAAGAAGTATTGTTTTTAAAGTGAAAGTAAAAGATTCGGCAAAGGTAGGGGAGGCAATTGTAAATAAAGCAATTGCAAAAGATCCGAAAAATGAGCCTGTTGAATCGAAGGTTGTTATTACACCGCAAAGTAAAAAAGGTGAAATTGCTGCTACAAAGGTAGTTAATAATAAGAAGCCGAAGTTAGGTGAAGAAATCGAGTACCGCATTAGTTTTCATAATACGGTTGAGAACGGAAAACTAGAAACGGTGCGAGTGGAAGATACAATTCCAAAAGGTCTTGAATATGTAGAAAATAGCATCAAGGCCGAAGGAGAAGAACCTGGACCAGTAGAATTAGCTGTTGAAAATGGGATAGTCAAAGCTAAGTATATCGATATTATGGATATGAAAGAAAGAAGTATCGTCTTTAAAGTAAAGGTGAAGGAAGAAGTAAAAGTAGATAAAGAGATTGTCAATAAAGCAATTGTTGATGATACGAAAAATCCACCGATTGAACCGGAGGAAAGAATTACTCCGCAACATAAGGATGGAATAATTGATTCGAAGAAGACAGTAGATAATCCATCACCAAAACTAGGAGAAGAAGTAGAATACCGAATTAGCTTTAAGAACACCGTAGAAAACGGAAAACTAGAAAAGGTAATAATAGAGGATACAATTCCTAACGGTTTAGAGTATGTAAAAGGCAGTGAAAAGGCTGAAGGTGATAAACCAGCTCCATTAAAGTTAAGTGTGAAAGATGGAAAAGTTATTGCTGAATACGACAATATTACGGATATGAAAGAAAGAAGTATTGTCTTTAAGGTAAAGGTGAAGGAAGAAGCGGAAGTGGGGAAGGAAATCATCAATAAGGCAATTGTTGATGATATGAAAGATCCGAAAGAACCAGAAGCGAAAATTACACCATTACACAAAGATGGAAAAATTAAAGCGAAAAAAATCGTAAATAATGAAACACCGAAGTTAGGAGAAGAAGTAGAATACCGAATTAGTATGAAAAATACGGTAAAGAACGGAAAGCTAACAGACGTGACAGTAGAGGATACTTTACCAGAAGGTTTAGAGTATGTAGAAAATAGTTTGAAAGCAGAAGGTGCCGGAATAGATTCAGTAGAGCTGAAATTTGAAAACGGTAAAGTAATGGCAAAATATCCAGAAATTACGGATACAGAAGAAAGAAGTATCGTTTTTAAAGTGAAAGTAAAAGAAGAAGTAAAAGTCGGTAAAAAAATCATTAATAAAGCAACTATTGATGATTCGCAAAATAAGCCAGTTAATCCGACAGCGGAAATTACTCCTCAGTATAAAGATGGAAAACTTGAAGCAAAAAAGACAGTAAATAATGAAACGCCGAAGTTAGGAGAAGAAGTAGAATACCGAATCAACTTTAAAAATACGGTAGAACATGGAAAGCTAACAGAGGTAAAAATAGAAGATGATTTACCAAATGGATTAGAGTATGTGAAAGATAGTTTAAAAGTAGAAGGTTCTAAGCCAGATCCAGTGGAATTAAAATTTGAAAACGGTAAGGTAATGGCAAAGTATCCTGAGATTACGGACACAGAAGAAAGAAGTATTACCTTTAAAGTGAAAGTAAAAGGTAAAGTGAGCGATTCAATTGTTAATGAAGCGATTGTGAGCGATACGAAACATCCGCCAGAAACACCGACAGCAGAAATTATTCCGCAACATAAAGACGGAAAAGTGAAAGCGAAGAAGACGGTAAATAATGAAACGCCGAAGTTAGGAGAAGAAGTAGAATACCGAATTAGTTTTAAAAACACGGTAGAAGACGGAAAACTAGCAGAGGTAAAAATAGAAGATACTTTACCAGAAGGTTTAGAGTATGTAGAAAACAGTGTGAAAGCAGAAGGTACTAAGCCGGATCCAGTAGAATTGAAAATGGAAAATGGTAAGGTAATGGCGAAGTATCCAGAGATTACGGACACAGAAGAAAGAAGTATCACTTTTAAAGTGAAAGTAAAGGAAGAAGTGAAAGTCGGTAAAAAATCGTTAACAAAGCAATTGTTGATGATACGAAAAATGAACCAGAAACACCGACGGCAGAAATTACTCCGCAGCATAAAGACGGAAAAGTGGAAGCGAAGAAGACGGTAAATAATGAAACGCCGAAGTTAGGAGAAGAAGTAGAATACCGAATTAGTTTTAAAAACACGGTAGAAAACGGAAAGCTAGCAGAGGTAAAAATAGAAGATAATTTACCAAATGGATTAGAGTATGTGAAAGATAGTTTACGAGCGGAAGGTACTAAGCCGGATCCAGTAGAACTGAAAGTGAAAGATGGAAAAGTAATCGCCAAATATCCAGAGATTACGGATACAGAAGAAAGAAGTATCGTCTTTAAAGCGAAAGTAAAAGAAGAATTTAAAGTTGGTGAAGGTCTTGTCAATAAAGTAGTTGTTGATGATACAAAAGATCCAACAACTTCAGAAGTAACAATTATGCCAGAATATAAAGACGGTAAGCTTAAAGCAGAGAAATTTGTAAACAATAAAAAACCGAAATTAGGAGAAGAAATAGAATACCGAATTAGTTTTAAAAATACGGTAGAAAACGGAAAACTAGTAGAGGTTAAAGTAGAAGATGAAATTCCAGCTGGATTAGAGTATGTAGAAAACGGTTTACAAGCAGAAGGATCTAAGCCTAGTCCGGTAGAATTGAAATTTGAAAACGGTAAGGTAATGGCAAAGTATCTAGAAATTATGGATACAAAAGAAAGAAGTATTATCTTTAAAGTGAGAGTAAAAGAAGAGGCAGAAATAGGCAAGGAGATTGTTAATAAAGCAATCGTAGTAGATACAAAAAATGAGCCCGAAGAGCCTCATGTGGAAATTACTCCGCAATATAAAGATGGTAAAATTGCTGCGCAGAAAGTGGCGAATAATCATAAAGCGAAACTAGGAGAAGAAGTAGAATACCGAATTAGTTTTAAAAACACGGTAGAAAACGGAAAACTAGCAGAGGTAAATATAAAGGATGCATTACCAAATGGTTTAGAGTATGTGGAAGGCAGTATCACGGCAGAAGGTTCTAAACCGAAACCAGTAGAGCTACATGTGAAAAATAATAAGGTAATGGCAAAATATCCAGCTATTACAGATACAGAGGAAAGAAGCATTGTCTTTAAAGCGAAGGTAAAAGAAAGCGCAAAAGTGGGGGAAGAAATCGTAAATGAGGCAATTGTGGATGATACAAAGAATCTGCCAGAAGAGCCTTATGTACCGATTACACCACAGTATAAAGATGGTAAAATTGAGGCAAGAAAAGAAGTAAGTAACCATGAACCGAAGTTAGGTGAGGAAATCGAATATCGAATTATTTTTAATAACACGGTGAAAGATGGAAAACTAGCAGAGGTAAAAATAGAAGATGAAATTCCAGCTGGATTAGAGTTTGTAGAAGGAAGCGAAAAAGCTGAAGGTGAAGAGCCAAAACCAGTGGAGTTGAAAGTAGAAAATGGCAAGGTAATGGCAAAGTATTCAGAGATTATGGATACGCAAGAAAGAAGTATTGTCTTTAAAGTGAAGGTAAAGGATTCGGTTACAATAGGGAAGGACATTACAAATAAAGCGATTATCCATGTTGATGATCCGAACCATCCAGTAATTGATCCGACAGCAAAAATTACACCACAATATAAAGATGGTAAAATTGCTGCTCATAAAAAGGTGAATAATCATAAACCGAAGCTAGGTGAAGAAATCGAATATCGAATTTCATTTAATAATACGGTGAAAGATGGAAAACTGGCAGAGGTTAAAATTGAGGATGAAATTCCGTTTGGTTTAGAGTATGTGAAAGATAGTCTAAAAGCAGAAGGTGATAAGCCGTCCCCAGTAGAGTTGAAAGAAGAAGCTGGTAAGGTTAGTGCGAAGTATGAAAATATCACTGACATGAAAGAAAGAAGCATTATCTTTAAAGTGAAGGTGAAAGATTCCGTTGAAGTGGACAAGGCAATTGTAAATAAAGCAATTGTTGATGATACAAAAAATCCACCAGAGCGACCAGAAGTAGATATTACACCGCAGCATAAAGATGGTAAATTTAAAGCTAATAAAAAGGTAAGTAAAAAAGATCCAAAGCTAGGAGAAGAAGTAGAGTACCGAATTAGTTTTAAAAATACGGTAGAAAACGGAAAACTAGCAGAAGTGAAAATTGAGGATCAACTACCAAATGGATTAGAGTATGTGAAGGATAGTTTAAAAGCAGAAGGTAATGAACCAAATCCGGTAGAGTTAAAAGAAGAAGCTGGAAAAATTACAGCGAAGTATGAAAATATTACTGATACAGCTGAGCGTAGCATTATCTTTAAGGTAAAAGTAACAGAAGCAGTAAAAGTCGGGAAGAAAATCGTGAATACGGCAATTGTGGATGATGATAATCCGAAGAATCCTCCGCAAAAACCAGAAGCGATTATTACACCGGAGTATAAGAATGGAAAAATAAAAGCTGAGAAAACAGTAAATAACCCAGCTCCAAAATTAGGAGAAGAAGTAGAGTATCGAATTACGTTCCGTAACGTAGTTGAGCACGGAAAATTAGCGAAGGTGAAAATTAGGGATGAATTACCAAACAGTTTAGAGTTTGTAGAAGGTAGCGAAAGAGCTGAGGGGGATAATCCAAAACCGTTGCATGTAAAAGTGAAAAACGGCACAGTACTCGCAGAATATCCAGAAATTACGGATACGAAAGAAAGAAGTATCATCTTTAAAGTAAAGGTAAAAGAATCAGTAAAAGTTGGAGAGGAAATAACAAATAAAGCGATCATTCATGTAGATGATCCAAATCATCCAGTTATGGAACCGACAGCGACAATAAAGCCAGAATATAAAGATGGTAAGTTAAAAGCGACGAAGACAGTAAATAATAAAGAACCGAAGCTAGGAGAAGAAGTAGAATACCGAATTAGTTTCAAAAATACGGTAGAAAACGGTAAACTAGCAGAGGTAAAGGTAGAAGATGAAATTCCAGCCGGTTTAGAGTACGTGCAAGATAGCATTAGATTTGAAGGGGCTGAACCAAATCCAATAGAGTTAAAAATGGAGTTTGGAAAAGTAATAGCAAAGTATCTAGAAATTACAGATACGAAAGAACGTAGTATTATTTTTAAAGTGAAGGTAAAAGCAGCACCAAGTAAAGGGATAACAAATAGAGCGGTAGTGGACGATAAAATAAATCCACCACTTGAGCCTACAGTTACAATTTTACCGAAAACAAAAGAAGATCTTAAGATACCAGAAGAGCCGAAGGAACCAGAAGTGAAACCGGAGGATCCGAAAGAACCAGAAGTGAAACCAGAGGATCCGAAAGAACCAAAAGAACCAGAAGTGAAACCTGAGGATACGAAAGAGCCCAAAGAACCAGAAGTGAAACCGGAGGATCCGAAAGACCCGAAGGAACCAGAAGTGAAACCGGAGGAACCGAAAGAGCCGAAGGAACCAGAAGTGAAGCCGGAAGAGCCGAAAGATCTGAAGAAACCAGAAGTGAAACCGGAGAAACCGGAAGTAAGACTGGAAAAGTTAATTAAAGAACCGCAAGTAAAAGTAGAAAAAGAATTACCGAAAACAGGGGCAGCACATTCATGGATGATGTCAGTTGGTGCGGGAATTTCATTCTTAGTTGGCGGAGTATTATTCGTATTAGGTAGAAGAAGAAAACAATAATTTTTTAGGCGAAAAGCACACTGAGTTCGATAGTTTATTGGACTCAGTGTGCTTTTATGTTATATAAAAGGAAAGCTCCTTCCACGTATGGAAGGAGCTTTATTTTTGCATATTAAAACATACTTGAGCTATGCATCGGTTGAAGTTTTGCATTTGGATCGAAGTAAGCTTTTGCATTGTTTACTGCTGTCGGTGCTTCGCCAAATCCACAAGCGATAAGTTTTACTTTTCCTTCATATGTACAAATGTCACCAGCAGCGTAAATGCCAGGAATATTTGTTTCCATTTTTGAATTTACAAGGATGCTGTTTTTTTGTATATCTAGGCCCCAGTTTTTAATTGGGCCAAGAGAAGAAACGAAGCCGTAGTTTACGATTACGTCATCAACATCGATGATAATTTTTTCCTCCGTTTTTACATGTTGAAGAACGACTTGTTCAATCTTATCATCACCAATGAGTTCTACTGGAACGTATGGTGTACTTACTTCTGCACGAGAATTCATTAAGCTTTCTACGCTATGTTCATGCGCACGGAATTTATCACGACGATGAACGATTGTAACTTTTTCAGCGATCGGTTCTAACATCATTGTCCAGTCTACTGCTGAGTCGCCACCGCCAAATACTACGACGCGCTTACCAGCAAATTTATTCATATCATCAACGAAATAATGTAAGTTTTTCTTTTCGTATTTCGCTGTACCTTCTAATTCTAAGCGGCGTGGTTGGAAAGCACCATTGCCAGCAGTAATAATAACTGATTTAGAATAGTGAGTTTGCTTATTCGTAACAATTTTAAATATACCGTCAGCTTGTTTCTCAAGCGTATCGACAGCTTCTTCTAAACAAACAGTTGGATCAAATTTCTTCATTTGCTCTTTTAAGTTATCAACTAATTCTTGTGCGCGCACTTTTGGAAATCCAGCCACATCATAAATGTATTTTTCAGGGTAGAGTGCGGATAATTGTCCGCCAAGTTGAGGTAAGCTTTCAATGATTTTTACACTTGCTTGTCTCATACCGCCATAAAATGCTGTGAACAGTCCCGTTGGACCACCACCAATAATTGTTATGTCGTAAACTTTTTGATTTTCTGCCACTTTCATTCCCCCTATAGATGGAATTTTGATATTGATTTCATATATTGTTCATATGTACACGAAAATCCTGCAAATGATGATACTTTCAAATAAATGATAGCATATTTGAGTTCATAATACTTCTGAAAACGACTGAATTGTGTGTAAGTTTTCGCATAGGTTCTTTTTTATTGTATAAAATATACAGAAAGGAAAATACATGAAAAAAAGGCTAAAAAACCCTTGAAAACGCTATGTTATTTTAAAATATTGATAATTCTCCAGACGCTTGAATTCTGGAATAAAACCGACTAATATAGGGAAGTATTATGTTAAATTTCTATGACAAAATTCGTACGATTTTTTGACTGCGTTTTGTTATGATATAGAATGTGATAAATTCCACATTCTTGACAAATAGAGTTTTTAGTACTTGGTATTATTTTTCATTACTATTATATAAAGAAAAGGGTTGTGATTTGGTGAAGACTCCAAAAATCGTAGTTTTAGGTGCAGGTTATGGCGGGATGATTACGACTGTTCGTCTGCAAAAAGCATTATCTGTAAATGAAGCTGAAATTACGCTAGTAAACAACAACAGCTATCACTACCAAGCGACTTGGTTACATGAGAGCGCAGCTGGTACATTACAAGATGAAAAAATCTGTCTAGATATTCAAGACGTTATTGATACAAATAAAGTGAACTTTGTACAAGACACAGTAGTAGAAATTAAAGCTGCTGAAAAACGCATTATCTTAAAAGATGGCGAGTTAGAGTATGATTACTTAGTAATTGGTCTTGGTTTCGAATCAGAAACATTCGGAATTACAGGATTAAAAGAGCATGCATTCTCAATCGCTAACATTAATGCAACTCGTGAAATTCGTGAGCATATGGAAGCTAGTTTCTCTAAATATGCAACTGAACAACGCGATGAGTTAGTAACAATCGTTGTTGGTGGTGCTGGATTTACTGGTATCGAGTACGTAGGTGAGCTTGCAAACCGTGTTCCTGAACTTTGCAAAGAGTATAATGTACCACGTGAAAAAGCACGTATCATCTGTGTAGAAGCTGCTCCAACAGCACTTCCAGGTTTCGATCCAGCGTTAGTAGAATACGCTGTAAAACAACTTGAGAAAAAAGGTGTAGAATTCCGCATCGGTACAGCAATTAAAGAAGCAACTGAAGAAGGTATTATCGTTGCGAATGGCGATGACACTGAATTAATTAAGTCTGAAACAGTAGTTTGGGCTGCAGGTGTTCGTGGTAATGGTATTGTGGAAGAGTCTGGCTTTGAAGCGATGCGCGGACGTGTAAAAGTTGATGAGTACATGCACGCTCCAGGATACGAAGATGTATTCATGGTTGGTGACGCAGCGTTAATCATTAATGAAGAAATTAACCGTCCTTACCCACCAACAGCACAAATTGCAATTCAACAAGGTTACAATATTGCACACAACTTAACTGTATTAGTTCGTGGCAAGGGCGAAATGAAGAAATTCGCATTCGATAATAAAGGATCTGTATGTTCTTTAGGTCATGACGATGCAATGGGCGTTGTTATGGGTAAAAAGTTAACAGGTTGGAAAGCTTCCTTCATGAAGAAAGTAATCGATAACCGTTACCTATTCTTATTAGGTGGACCTTTATTAGTTCTTAAAAAAGGTAAATTAAAGTTCTTTTAATATATAGTAGAAAAAGCAGAAACGGCTAAGAGCTGTTTCTGCTTTTTTCATATTAAAAATATAGTATAATATATAAAAAAGAAAGAATATTCTGTCCGTTCTGATGGAGGAGGTTATTACATCATGGAGAAACGAGGGAAGGTATGGCTAGCTGTTAGTGGTTTAGTAGCTACAAAAGATGGTAGGTGGCTATTTGTTAAGAAGAAATACAGTGGATTAAAAGGGAAATGGTCTTTACCGGCTGGTTTTGTAAATGAAGGTGAGACGGTTGATGAAGCTGTGAAACGCGAAGTGTTAGAAGAGACAGGCATTGTCGCTCATGTGAAGGGGATTATTGGTGTTCGATCGGGTGTTATTCGTAATGAGATTAGTGATAATATGATTATTTTCCTTTTGGAACCTGAAGGAGAAAATATTATTGTACAGGAGAAAGAATTGTCTGAAGTGGCGTTCTTACATCCGGATAAGATTGTAGACGATCCGAATACGTCTGTGCTTATTAAATATTTGTTAGAAGGAAGATCAGAACTACATCTTGAAGTGGACAAAACATTAAATCCAGGTGAACCATTTGGTTATACAGCTTATCACGTATTTACGGCACGTGCGAAGGAGAGGGGAAAAGAGTGAGTATACCGGTACTACTTATTTCAATGATGTTATTCTTTATTTTGTTCTTTGGAATTGGATTTTTACTCAACATGATTTTGCGAGCTACTTGGGTAATGGTTATTGTGTATCCGATTGTTTGTATGCTTATTATTAATAAAGCGAGTATGTGGGATTATTTTTCAAAACCGAAAGAAACATTTTCTTCATTTGGGACAAGTGTATCGCACTTAGGACAAGCAGACGTATTTATTCTATCTACTGGATTAGTAGGGGCTGCTTTAGCAGGAGTCGTAATCAAGAAACTTCGGAAAAGCGGATATCAAATGTTTTAATCTCCAATTAAGTTGGAGATTATTTTTTTTGCATATTCCTTCATCGTATAGGGAATGATTAACGATGAAGGAGTGTGGAATATAAAAATGTTAAAACGATATTGTATTCGCATTATGATGACTTGTTTACTTGCAATTGCATTATGCGTAACATGGAATGCTTTCACAGGAGTTTCTTTATTAGAGATTGTAAAGATATATGAAGGAATGAGTGCAAAAGAAGTACATGCAGCAGAAGTTAAGAGAAATGTTGCTCCGAGTAAAGAAGTGATAAATGCTTTAGAGCAGGCAAACGACTGGTCTAAATATCGTTCAATTGAAATGACTGCAACAGGTTATACATCGGGGATTGAGTCAACTGGTAAGAGGCCAGGGCATCCAGAGTATGGTATTACATATTCAGGTGTCAAAGTGAAAAGGGATTTATATTCCACAATTGCTGCGGACTTACGCGTATTCCCGATTGGAACAATTCTCTTCGTGCCAGGTTACGGGTATGGTGTAGTAGCTGATAAGGGCGGCGCAATAAAAGGAAACCGTCTTGATCTATATTATGATACGGTGAAAGATGTTTATAGCCAATGGGGTAAGAAAAAAGTAAATGTGTACGTAGTAAAAGTAGGAAATGGTAAGTTTACAGAAGAAGAGTTAACGATGTTAAATCAAGACGAAACGATGCAAGTGTTTCGTGGTCAATATTTAAATCAAAGATAGTCTAGTCGTAATTACGCTAGACTTTTTTTCTTGGCTTATTTCATGATAGAGGAGATTTTGGATCTGCGATTTTACACGCCATATAACTGTAGTTAGAATTATCGCATTTTATCGAAAATAAAGTTATAATGGTGGTAGAGAAATTTAGGGGGTCTGAACATGTTTCAAGTACAAAAAGAATTAGCAGGTCATGAAGCGGTAATTGTTGCTTTATTTGAAGAAGAGAAAATGAGTAGTTTTGTACAAGAACTGGACAAAGCGTTTGAAGGGCAATTACAAGTTTTACTAGAAGAGAAAGAATTATCTACGAAGAAAAAGGCCATTTCGAAAGTATATAGCTTAGGGAAAACAAATGTGAAACGTTATTACTTTGTTGGTTTAGGAAAGAAAGAATCTTACACGACAGAAACGTTACGTGCGGCTCTTGGTAAGGCGTTTAAAACACTGCAAGCAGCAAAAGTACAAGATGCAGCAATCTTACTTGATTCTTTCGTAACAGAGAAATTAGACGCGATTGATGTCGCTCATATTGCGGCAGAGGTACAAGGCCTTGGTACATATGAGTTACAAACGTATAAATCAGATAAAAAGGATCGTGTAGAGTTAGAGAAGTTCACGGCTATTACAGCGGAAGATGCACAAGAAATTGAAGCAGCATTAACAGTTGGCTACGTACATGGACGTGCAACAAATTCAGCTCGTACACTTGTAAATATGCCGCCAAACGTATTAACAGCGACAAAGCTTGCTGAGTATGCTGTTGAATTAGCGGAGAAGTATGATATGGACTATAAAGTTCTTGAGAAAGAAGAGATGGAAGACCTTGGTATGGGTGCGTTACTTGCAGTAAACCAAGGTAGTGTAGAGCCACCAAAAATGATCGCTCTTATTTATAAAGGAAAAGAAGAGTGGAGAGATGTCATTGGGTTCGTTGGAAAAGGTATTACATACGATACAGGTGGTTATTCTTTAAAACCACGTGAAGGCATGGTTGGTATGAAAGGTGATATGGGCGGTGCAGCTGCTGTATTAGGTGCGATGGAAATTATCGGTGAACTTCGCCCAGAACAAAATGTGATCGCTGTTATTCCTTCAACTGATAACGTTGTAAGTGGTACGGCATTTAAGCCAGACGATGTAATCACATCTATGAGCGGAAAAACAATTGAAGTATTAAATACGGATGCAGAAGGTCGTCTAGCTTTAGCTGACGGTATTAAGTATGCGAAAAAACTTGGTGCAAACTACCTTGTTGATGTTGCAACATTAACAGGCGGTGTAATTGTTGCACTTGGAAACTATACGACAGGCGCAATGACAAATAATGAAGAGTTATTTGAGCAAGTGCTAGAGGCTTCTATGGAAACAGATGAGCCAATTTGGCAACTACCGATTTTTGATCGTGATAAAGAACGTGTGAGAAACAGTAAGTTTGCTGATTTAAATAACTCACCAGGCCGTGAAGGACATGCGGTTATGGCAGGTACATTCCTAGGCGAATTCGCTGAAGATACACCATGGGTACACTTAGATATCGCTGGAACATCAGAAACAAAAGGTGCGCACGACTTAGGTCCAGCTGGAGCAACTGGCGCAATGGTACGTACACTTGCAACACTTGTGGAGCGTTTTGGAGAAGAATAATTTTTTGAAGAAAAGGCTGTCTCAAATTTTTGAGGCAGCCTTTTTTTATTGGTATAGTAGAACCATTTGTTGGTAATTGGATATAACTTCGTTTGGCACTACGCTGTTGAAAAATGTGTTTATAAAGAAATCGTATACAAAACCCCATTTAAAGCAAAAGAAGTACGGCCCGTTTCTTCAGAGACAACTAATATAAGTGCATCACTCTTTTCTGATAAGCCAATTGCAGCTCTGTGACGTGTTCCTAGCTCAGGATCAACTTCTGTACTTTTCGTTAAAGGAAGAATATTAGCAGCTGAGACAATATGATTATTTTTTACGAGAACGGCACCGTCATGAAGAGGGTTACCTGGATAAAATATTGATTCGAGTAATGGCGCAGTTAAATGAGCGTTTAATGTCGTTCCAGTTTGAATGAAAGCTTCAAGCGTCTCGTTTCGTTCCACGACGATAAGAGCACCATGTTTTCTGGCGCTTAAATGTTGGATAGCTGTCGTAATAAAAGATGAACTTTCCGTATAAGGTGATAAATATGCCTGAATATAGTATGTAGCTGCCAATGTTTGTACATTTGCTAACATATGATGAATATCTTCCATTTTGCATAAAATACATTCGTCTTCTTTATCGATTGCGTTCCTCATAATCGATAGTTCTTTTTCAGCAATTTCAATCATTTGCTTTGTTTGTATTTTGAGCTCTTCTGACAAGCCCCATTCGTGCATAATCCTCATTCCCTTTAGTGGAGTATTTAACAATAGTGTATACAAATATTCCTAGTAAAATCCTGTTAGATTTTATAAAATATTGAGATACAGCATGTTTTTTTCATATAATAAAGGTATGACGAGCGAGAGGAGAGAGAAGAATGAATTGGAAACAAGAATTTAGTCGCTGGCTTTCTTACGCACAATTAGATGCAGAATTAAAAGAACAGCTAGAAAATATGAAGCAAGATGAGAAGAAAATCGAGGATAGCTTTTATAAAAATCTAGAGTTTGGCACAGGTGGTATGCGTGGTGAACTTGGTGCTGGTACGAACCGTTTAAACGTATATACAGTTCGTAAAGCAACAAAAGGATTAGCAAGCTTTATCGAAAAGTTAGGTGAGGAAGCGAAAAAACGCGGTGTTGTTGTAGCCTATGATTCTCGTCATAAATCACCTGAGTTTGCAATGGAAGTTGCTGCTACACTTGGTGCACGTGGTATCACAACATATGTGTTTGAAAGCTTACGTCCAACGCCAGTACTTTCTTTCGCAGTTCGTCATTTACATACAGTAAGTGGAATCGTTCTTACGGCAAGCCATAATCCGCCTGAATATAACGGATACAAAGTATACGGTGAAGATGGTGGACAGTTACCTCCAAAAGAGGCAGATGAGTTAATTAGCTACGTAAATGCAGTAGAAGATGAATTAACAGTTGAAGTCGCTGATGTAGAGCAATTAAAAGCTGACGGTTTATTACATATTATTGGACAAGAAGTAGATGATGCATATGCTGCAGAATTGAACAATGTCATCATTAATAAAGAAATGGTGGAAAAGGTCGGTAAAGACTTAAAAATCGTCTTTACACCATTACACGGAACATCAAATATTTCTGTACGCCGTGGTTTAAAAGAAGTTGGATTTACAGATGTAACAGTTGTAAAAGAACAAGAGTTACCAGATCCAAACTTCTCTACAGTAAAATCACCGAACCCAGAGGAGCACGCAGCGTTTGAGTATGCAATTCGTGACGGTGAAAAGGTAGGCGCAGATGTATTAATCGCAACTGATCCTGACGCAGACCGCCTTGGTGTAGCAGTGCGTAATCATAATGGTGAGTTCCAAGTATTAACAGGAAACCAAACAGGTGCATTAATGCTTGATTACTTACTATCTCAAAAGAAAGAAAACGGAACGCTTCCAGAGAACGGTGTCGTATTAAAAACAATCGTAACGTCTGAAATTGGTCGTACAATTGCAAAAGCATACGGTTTAGATACAGTTGATACGCTAACTGGATTTAAATTTATCGGTGAGAAAATTAGACAGTATGAAGAAAGTGGACAATATGAATTCCAATTCGGTTATGAGGAAAGCTATGGTTATTTAATCCGCCCATTCTGCCGTGATAAAGATGCAGTACAATCTGTTCTATTTGCATGTGAAGTAGCTGCATACTACAAATCACAAGGGAAAACGTTATATGACGGTCTATTAGAAGTATTTGAGAAGTACGGCTTCTTCCGTGAAGACCTTGTATCGTTAACGTTAAAAGGAAAAGATGGAGCGGAAAAAATCCAAGAGATGATGGCAAAGTTCCGTGAGAATCCTCCGAAAGAAGTGGCGGGCTTAACAGTCGTAGCAGTTGAAGACTATAAAGCAAGCGTTGTTACATCTTTACAAGATGGACATAAAGAAGAGATTCACTTACCGAAATCAAATGTGTTAAAATATCAATTAGAGGATGGTTCATGGTTCTGCCTACGTCCATCTGGAACTGAGCCGAAGATTAAGTTTTACTTTGGTGTGAAAGATAGTTCTTTACAAAATAGTGAACAAAAGTTACTTACTATTAAAGAAGACATTATGAATCGTTTATAATACAAAGTAATTTTAAGTAGTAAGGAACAAAAGGGAGCGAAATCTCCCTTTTGTTTTATGTAGGAAATGCTTGCTATTGATTCCGACAGGAGAGAGGGTATTTTGTGATGAAAAAAGTAAGAAAAGCGATAATCCCAGCAGCTGGATTAGGAACACGTTTTTTACCAGCAACGAAAGCAATGCCGAAAGAAATGTTACCGATAGTAGATAAACCAACGATCCAATACATTGTAGAAGAAGCAGTGAAATCGGGTATCGAAGATATTATTATCGTTACTGGTAAAACAAAGCGTTCTATTGAAGATCATTTTGATAATGCATTTGAACTAGAACAAAACTTATTAGAGAAGAAAAAATATGAGTTGCTTGAAAAAGTACAAGCTTCTTCAAAAATGGTAGATATTCATTACATCCGTCAAAAAGAGCCGAAGGGACTAGGACATGCTGTTTGGTGTGCGCGTAAATTCATTGGTGATGAGCCGTTTGCAGTGTTACTAGGTGATGATATTGTCCAAGCTGAGAAACCATGTTTACGTCAATTAATGGATGAGTATGAAAAAACACTTTCTTCTGTTATTGGTGTACAAACTGTTCCAGAGTCGGAAACACATCGCTATGGAATTATCGATCCATTAGAACAAGAAGGTCGTCGTTACCAAGTTCGCAATTTCGTTGAGAAACCAGCACAAGGTACAGCTCCTTCAAACTTAGCGATTATGGGGCGCTACATTTTAACGCCTGAAATCTTTATGTTCTTAGAACAGCAACATGTCGGTGCTGGTGGTGAAATTCAGTTAACAGATGCAATCCAAAGCTTAAATGAAATCCAACGTGTATTTGCCTACGATTTCGAAGGAAAGCGCTACGACGTAGGTGAAAAGCTAGGATTCGTTCAAACGACAATCGAAATGGCTCTGCAACACCCAGAATTACGTGATGACATGGTTGCGATGATGAAGAAAATTTTAGAAGAACAAGCGAATCAAGAGTCTTAATAAAAAATGAGTTATTTCAGTATACTGAAATAACTCATTTTTTTATTATGAAATCGTCGAATGAGAATGCTGATAAGCAGAACGACGCACAGCATAATATATGCGAGGTGCGATAATAGCACCGATAATTGTAAATGCAATATCTTTTACTGCGAACCACATCATAATCATCCAAGCAGCTTTATAGCTCATATTACCGCCCATAAAGAGATTGACTGCCCCGTACATGTAAGTAGTACCGATTATATAAGTTAAAATAATTCCTGTGAAAGAGGCAATTGCAAATGTAATGAATGTTGGTCTTTCTTTTTGTTCTACTAGTTTTCCGGATACGTAAGCAACGATAATAAATGCGATAATAAAACCACCAGTAGGATCTAACAGTGCTCCAAATCCAGCTTTGAAGTTAGCGAAGATTGGTGCGCCGGCTACGCCAACGAGCATATATACAGTCATGGATAAGGCACCAAGTCTACTTCCAAGAAGAAGACCTGCTAAAATTGCGAAAAATGGTTGCATAGATAATGGGATGCCTGCTACTTGAAGGAATGGTGCCCAAGATACAATATTTGCACCGATTGCCATAAGAGCAACGAACATGGCAGCTAATGCTAAATCTAAAACATGAAATCTTCTCATAATGTTAACCTCCTGTTGTTTTTAGGTTAACATTATCGTAACGAAAATATTTACTTGTTGTCAATCAAAATATTTTGATAAGAAGGCTTTAAATAGTCTCTTAGCAACGTATATGGAATACGAAATTGCGGAATTCCACTTGAATAGGGAGCAATCTCATATAAAGGGAAATAAATGACGAGATTGTCTGGCTCTAAAAAGAAGTGAAATTTTTTCATACTCATTACTTTTTCAGTTGCATCAGGAAAATAAATGCTTTCATTTTGTTTAATTTGTCGTACAATCTCCGCACGGATTACATCTTTATATTTATCCTTTTGTTGAAATAAATCGTCTAAGTGCAGTACCTTTTTTACGTTTAAATCGAATGTATTTGCCTTCCACGTATAAAGACCGTGTGCTCCGCCAGTATATTGATAGTAATTCACATATAGGCTAAGAAAAGGTGGTTTGTTTAAAGAGACTTTATAATCAACATTTGCTACGTACGGATGAAATGGTGTACTAGATCCTTCTGTCTCTTTATAATATTTTTTTGCTTCTTTTTCTAATTTGGTTTTAAATTTGTCAGTGGATTTTTTGTAGTATAAATTGAGTTTATTTTGAAATTTAGAGTCAGAAAATTTGTGAAAAGAAGGCCTGTTTATTTGATATTCTATATAAGGTTTCTTACCTTTTTGCGTTACAGTCTTAACATCGATTGTCAGGTTAGATGCTTTGGCTGTTATTGCACAATTTGGTACAATAGTCAGCAAGGAGAACATAAGCAGTAATATACAAAATTTCTGTTTCATTTAGGTGAAGCCTCCTTATATAAGTGTTATAAGTAGTTTGAAAATAAATAGGTAAAATTATACATTTAATTAAAGTAAGAGAAGGGGGAAGCGATATGGCAAAAACTTTAATGGATTCACTTGGAATTGAGTTGTTAGAGATGACAGAAGATAAGGTGGTTGCTACGATGCCTGTTGATGAGCGTACGCATCAGCCATTTGGATTTTTACATGGTGGTGCATCGGTTGCATTAGCAGAAACAGTGGCAAGTGTTGGTTCATATAATTTAATTGATCAAGAAAAATGTATTTGTTTCGGATTAGAAATTAATGCGAACCACATTCGCTCAAAGAAAGATGGAATTGTAACAGCGATTGGAACACCAATACATAGAGGACAATCGACAATGGTTTGGGATGTTCGCATTATTGATGAAAATGATGATTTACTATGTATATCAAGATGTACAGTAGCAATTAAAGAAAAACGTGAAAAATAAAAAAGAGGCGCTCTTATGAGCAGCCTCTTTTTCTTATAATTAGAACTGGATTTTCTTCTCTAAGAAACCTTTTAGTTCGCTAATTGGCATACGAACTTGTTCCATTGTGTCACGGTCACGTACTGTAACAGCTTTGTCTTCAACTGAGTCGAAGTCGTATGTGATACAGAATGGTGTACCGATTTCGTCTTGACGACGGTAACGTTTACCGATAGAACCAGTTTCATCAAAGTCTACCATGAAGTCTTTAGCTAATTCTGCGAATACTTCAGTAGCACCTTCAGATAGCTTTTTAGATAATGGTAAGATAGCTGCTTTGTATGGTGCTAAAGCAGGGTGGAAACGAAGAACTGTACGAGAATCGTTTTCTAATTGCTCTTCTTCATATGCATCACATAAGAATGCTAATGTTACGCGGTCTGCGCCTAAAGATGGCTCGATGCAGTATGGTACGTAACGCTCATTCGTTTGTGGATCGATATAGTTAAAGTCTTCGTTTGAGTGTTCCATGTGACGTTTTAAGTCGAAGTCTGTACGAGATGCAACGCCCCAAAGTTCGCCCCAACCGAATGGGAATTTGAATTCAATGTCAGTTGTTGCATTACTGTAGTGAGATAACTCTTCTTCACCGTGGTCACGAAGACGCATGCTCTCTTCAGACATACCAAGTGAAAGTAACCAGTTTTTACAAGTTTCACGCCAGAATGCGAACCACTCTAAATCTTCACCAGGCTTACAGAAGAATTCAAGTTCCATTTGTTCGAATTCACGTGTACGGAATGTGAAGTTACCAGGCGTGATTTCGTTACGGAAACTCTTACCGATTTGGCCGATACCAAATGGAAGCTTTTTACGCATAGAGCGTTGAACGTTTTTGAAGTTTACGAAAATACCTTGTGCTGTTTCAGGACGAAGGAAGATTTCGTTTGTGCTAGACTCTGTAACACCTTGGAATGTTTTAAACATTAAGTTGAACTGACGGATTTCAGTAAATTCTTCACTACCGCAATCAGGACATTTTACTTCATGTTCTTTCATTAAGTCAGCCATTTGGTCGAAAGTAAGACCGTCAACAACCATTTCGATGCCTTTTGCATCTAAAGCATCCTCAATTAATTTGTCAGCACGGTGACGAGCTTTACATTTTTTACAGTCGATCATTGGATCGTTGAAGTTACCAACGTGACCAGAAGCGATCCAAGTTTTAGGGTTCATTAAAATAGCTGCGTCTAAACCAACGTTGTGTGGAGATTCTTGAATGAATTTTTTCCACCAAGCTTTTTTAACATTATTTTTTAATTCGATTCCAAGTGGACCGTAATCCCAAGTGTTTGCAAGACCACCGTAAATTTCAGAACCAGGGAAAACAAAACCGCGATGTTTCGCTAAGTTTACAACTTGTTCCATTGAATACATAAGAAAATCCTCCTTTTGAAAGTTAACGTATTGGCGATGACATACTCTGATACTTTGGAAACGAGCAGTATATGCTAAAAAGAACATAAAAAAACGCTCATCCCAAGGCTTATTTGCCTAGGGACGAGCGTTTGCCCGCGGTTCCACCCTAGTTGATACACAAAAGGTGCATCCACTTTATCATGTATTGCTCAGGACTGCCGTTTCCTTGCGGCTTCAGGCTTTCACTATCCCTGAATCGCTTTTTATGCAAGTACTTATAAGTCCGTCATCGCTACTTATATTAATAATAATGAACATATTCTAACACGTTCTTTTTTAAATCTCAATAGAGGAACGCGTCTATCTATGATAGAGTCTCGCCTATTTTTTCGTTATTTATTCGGTAATTTTGTTTAATATGCTTAATTGCTTCGCGCTTACTTAATGGAGCGAGCTCATTGTTTTGCACGTATTCCCAAACTACATCCGGATTTGTTTTTGCATATTCACGAAGGACCCAGCCAATTGCTTTTTGAATGAAAAATTCTTTTGAAGAATGTAGTTGTCCAATAATCCAGAAAAGAAGTTCTTCATCCATCTTTTGTTTATATTTGAGTTGGAATAAAATAGTGGCACGTTGTAACCAAATGTTATCTGATGCAATCCATTTTGGGATATAGGCAGAAATCAATTCTGGATGTTGTAAAAAGATATTACCTAAAAATGTAGGTACGATGCTATCGACAGTGTCCCACCAAGATTTTGTTACAATCAATTCTTCTAAGAAGGGGATATGTGTTTCGTTTATATGCTTTTTATATTTTTGCATAATATCAAGTGCAGCCGCTTGGAATTCACGTTCTGGTAAGTCCCAAAGTTCACGTACGATAATTTGGAAGTCTCTTTTATCTGGGAGAGTATGTATTTGAATGATGTCTTTTAATAATTGGCGTCTTTCCGGTGTTTGAATACCTAGAAATGGGAAGTGATTTTTCATATAACGAGCCATAGGTTCTGCTTTTTCAAGATTTTGATGAGCTGTAAAATGCTCTTGTAATGCTTTTACAAATGGATGCATACGTGTTTCTCCTCTCTTATTCTCTTTCTTCTCTTATTATACAAAGAGTTTGGATAAATTTTAAAACATAACTTGCAATGTAATGAAATATGTTGAAAGTAGAGAGGAGAGGATAAGATGGAGGATCAAGGCGTACTAGCAGGTTTCTTTGCTCTTAGTTTTGCGTTTATTCTTGTTATATTGATTTGGGCAATTATTTCATATTTGTTAACGGCTTTTGCACTTTATTCGATGGCGAAAAATGATGGTGCAACGGACGGGGTGCTTGCGTTTATTCCGTTTTTGAATAGTAAGACGTGGGGGGACTTAGCGAAAGATAAATTACCAGATTTTTTGAAAGAAGAAGCAGGGTGGAAAGTATTCGGCATATATGTTGCATGTTTCATTTTTAATTTCGTACCAATTATAAGTTTACTAGCAACAGCTGTATCGATTGTATTGTCCATTTATCTTATCTACGCTATTTTAGAAAGATACGGAACGAACTCTATATTATTTACGATTATTCATGTAATCACATTTTCGGTGTTCTTACCGATTCATTTATTTATTATTCGAAATGAACCGGTGAGATATAAAGAGTAGATTTTTCATTTTTGTTGATAAGTAGATATAAGTAAAAAAGCGCCCTGATTATCAGAGCGCTTTTTCTACTACATAAGGTAGCGTAAATAAATATAAATGTGAGAAATGATTAATGAAACGATCATAATTGGGAAACCGACTTTTAGGAAGTCCATGTAACTAAATTTATGTCCTTCGCGGCTCGCGATACCTGCAACGATTACGTTAGCAGAAGCTCCGATTAATGTTCCGTTTCCGCCCAGACAAGCACCTAGTGCTAATGCCCACCATAATACATCGATTTGTGCGTCAGATGGTGATAAGCCTAGCCCAACTGCCATATCGTTAATAAGTGGAATCATTGTTGCGACGAATGGGATGTTATCAATTGTTGCAGAGGCGATACCAGATACCCATAAAATAAGGATGGATGCGTAAGAAATATCTCCGCCTGTTATACCAATTACTTTTTGAGCTAACATTTTGATAAGACCGATATCGATAAGTCCTCCAACAAGTACGAATAACCCTGCGAAGAAGAAGATTGTTACCCACTCTACGCTTGCAAATACTTCTTCAATTTCATGCTCTTTCACACCAATTAACATAAGTACAGTAGCACCAGTTAAGGCGATAATAGCGGCATCGATATGGAAAATAGAATGAGTCATGAAACCTACAATCGTAAGTCCAAGTACCGTTAAAGATTTTTTCATTAATACTGGGTCTTTAATGTATTGTTTTTCATCTAAGCTCATTAATTTTTTAACTTGTACAGGATCGGCAATTAATTGTTTGCGATACATGAAGTAAAGTATTATCGCTGTAACTGCAATAATAATAATTACAATTGGTGCTAGATTCAATAGGAAAGCATTGAAGTCTAAATGCTTATTTGCAGAACCAATCATAATGTTAGGTGGATCACCAATTAATGTTGCTGTTCCTCCAATGTTTGAAAAAATAATTTCAGAAAGTAAATAAGGAACAGGATTTACTTGCAGTATGCGCGTAATAGATAAAGTAACTGGAACAACAAGAAGTACAGTTGTAACGTTATCTAAAAATGCGGAGCCAAGCGCGGTAAGTAAGGAAAGTGAAATTAAAATTTTAATTGGATTTCCTTGCGCTCCTTTTGCCGCTTTAATGGCAACGTATTGGAAGACACCTGATTTACTCGTAATGTTCACCAAAATCATCATACCGATGAGTAGCGTAATCGTTCCCCATTCAATATGTTTCGTAAAGGCGTTATGTAAATCGACGACCCCCACAATTACCATGAGTGCTGCACCAAGAAGTGCGATGACAGCGCGATTAATTTTTTCAGAAATAATAATGGCATATGTAATTAAAAAGACTGCGATAGCAAAATAATACTGCCAGTTAGCGAGTTCTTGCGTTGTTTCGTGCAAAAATCTCATCTCCTTTCATTCACTTTTTCTTAGTGTGTCAAAAATGCTCTAGAAGAAACACACATAACGTCATTATAAAGTAGGAAAATGGCGGATGTAAATGAAAGGAGAGATTTTGTCATATTTTCTGCATAGGTCATTTTTTCTTATTTTTTAAAATATTTGTGGGCATTTGACATATATATAAGATACATCCAATCTGAATATTTAAAATGGAATTAGCATTCGAGCTTGTTCGTGTAGGAGTGTCAAATAGAAAGGAATGACAAAAATGATAAGGAAGGGATCGTATGGATGAACAACGATTTTTATTTTTAGACTTTGAGTTTACGATGCCCCAGCATAGAAAGAAACCGAAAGGATTTTTTCCAGAGATTATTGAGGTAGGACTCGTTTCAGTTGCTGGCTGTAAGGTAGAAGATACGTATTCATCACATGTTAGGCCGAAAACATTTCCCTCTTTAACGGATCGATGTAAGAAGTTTTTAGGAATAAAACAAGAAGTCGTGGATAAAGGGATTTCATTTCCTGAACTCGTTAAGAAGCTTTCAGAATACGAAACGAAATGTAAACCGACAATTGTAACGTGGGGAAATATGGATATGAAAGTGCTGAAGCATAATTGTGAAATGGCAGGGATAGCTTTTCCATTCTTCGGACAGTGTCGTGATTTATCGCTTGAGTATAAGAAGTTTTTTGGAGAAAGAAATCAAACAGGATTATGGAAAGCAATTGAGGCGTATGGAAAAGTAGGGACAGGGAAGCATCATTGTGCGCTTGATGATGCAATGACGACGTACAATATTTTTAAACTAGTAGAAAAAGATAAAGAGTATTTAGTAAAACCAGCACCTCCAACATTAGGAGAACTTGTTGATTTTTCAAAAGTGTTAAAGAAAGTGAGCACACAGTAACGACCAAATTGCACATTATGTAATTTGGTCGTTTTGTTTTTTAGAGTTTGTAGTCTTTCTTTAATTGCTCTAATGTGTCTAGACTACGAACCGCAAAAGGTGAATCATCTTCAGAAAATGAATTCATTTGAGTTTCTAATGCTAATTTTAGTGAATCTGTATAATCCGGAATTTCTCCTTCATATTTCTTCACCATTTGTTCTGGAATATTCGTTTGCTCACGAAAAGCTAAAGCACGTCTTTCGTGGAAAAATGGTACGTCAGCTTGTTTTACGTTATGTAAGTCACCTTGCACCGGATGTTTTAAAACAGCTAATACTTTTACGACGTAACTGCCAGGGCGGCTATTTGTAACCTCGCCAATGTATTTTCCTGTTTTATAAATACCAGTAACGATTTCACCAATTTCAAATGTTTCTCTCATATTTTTCACCTCAAGTTTATAGTAAGGAAAGTGAGGGAAGGAGTCAAAGAAATCCTTCGTTTTCAGAACGCCCCTTGAGAATATGGGGAGGTTGCACTATAATTTAAAATGATATAACAGAAAATTCTGATGTTTTATAAATTCTATAATAAGGAGTGTTCTATATGATGCCTTTATATTTTCCGGAAGATAAAACAGAATATATTATTCCAGGGATTGTTTGTGTTCTATTTATTATCGGTGCTATTGCTACGTGGCGCATGTTTATTCGTATATCAAAAAGAGAAGCAGACCGATTACAGAAAGTTGAAGAAAAACTATTAGCTGAAAAGAAACAGTAACGCATTTTTGTATGTTTCCCTCTATGCTCGGACAATCTAAGGGCAGAATATATTTTGGAGGGAATAGAATGAAGAAACGGCTTTTTTTCAGTTGTTGTTTATTATTTCTGATGGCAGGTTGTGACCAAGGAAAGCCGAAAGAAATTGACGTGAAATTACATAATGCTTCAGGTGATGAAGTGGGGACTGCGAAAGTAACTCAGCAAACAAGTGGAGTGAAAATTACGATTAAAGGGGAAGGTTTCACGCCAGGACCACACGGACTACATGTACATGAAATCGGAGAGTGTAAGGCACCTCGTTTTGAATCATCTGGGAATCATTTTAATCCTGATGATAAAAAACATGGTCTTCTTAATCCGAAGGGCGCAGAAAACGGTGATTTACCGAACGTAGTTGCAGATGGTTCTGGAAAGATTAAAGCGGAAATCGATGCACCCCACATTACACTTGAAGAAGGGAAAACGACGATTCATAGAAAAGATGGAGCGTCTATTATTATTACAGAAAACCCTGATGATGGTATGACACAACCGACAGGTAAATCAGGGGATCGAATTGCTTGTGGCGTAATTGTAAAAAAAGCATCGGATATGAAGAAAAAGTAAAAGCTACCGTGAATGGTAGCTTTATTTGTGAAATGTAATTGAAAATATATCAGCGATTATTGGAATATATCGACTGTAACTCAAATTATATCGGCGATTATTGGAATATATCGACCGTAACTTGAAATATATCAGCGATTATTGAAATATATCGACTTACCGACAAAATATGACAAAGGAGTCTGCCCAAGAATGATTCGGGACAGACTCCTTTCTTATTATGAAAACGTATGACGCAGTCTGTTTAAAATTTCTTCTAAAACAGATCGTGGACAGCCGATGTTAATTCGAATATGTTCTTCGCCACCTAACCCGTATTTCTCACCAGGTTCAACGATGATTTTTCCTTTTTCCTCAAGTAGTGCGGTACGCTCGTTTTGAGAAAGCTTTAGACGAGAACAATCAATCCATAATAAAAAGCTACCTTCTGGCTTCGTTACGGAAAGAGCAGGTATGTGAGTTTTAATATATTCACAAGCAAATTGAGCATTATCTTCTATATATAATCGAATTTCGTTTAGCCAATCATTACATTCTGTATAGGCGCTTTGCATCGCTGTATAAGCGAAGATATTTAACCCGTGGAAGCCTTGTCTATACTGGATAGCTGTAAAGGCATGACGGAGCTTTTCGTTTGGAATGATAATGATCGACGCTTGTAATCCAGCGATATTAAATGTTTTACTTGGAGCCATGCAAGTGATAGTGCGCTCTGCTAATTCTTCAGATAAGGAAGCGAACGGTGTATGTGTATGGTCTGCATAAATGATATCGGAATGAATTTCATCCGCCACAACGATTACGTCATATTTAGTACATAATGATCCGAGCTGCACAAGTTCCTCTTTCGTCCAAACGCGTCCGATTGGGTTATGAGGGCTACAAAGAAGCATGAGTTTGATGCCTTGCTGAAACTGCTTTTCTAAATGCTTGAAGTCTATCACATATGTATCATTTTGTTTCTGTAATGGACTCACGCATAACTGCCTGTTGTTTGTTGTGACCATTTCGAAAAATGGAGGATAAATAGGTGGTTGTACGAGAACAGATTCGTTTTCTTTGGTGAAAGCCTGTATGCTCGTACTAAGAGCTGGAACGATTCCGGCGCTAAAGACAATCCATTCTTTTTGAATATCCCAGTTGTATTGTTGTTTTGTCCAGTTACAAATAATATCTCCAATATTTTCGGGAGGAAGTGTATAGCCAAAAATCGGATGTTCGATTCGTTGTTTTAAGGCAGTTTGAATTGGTTTTGGTACTTCAAAATCCATATCAGCAATCCAAGCATGGATAAGTTCTTCGTTTTTATATGTATCCCATTTTATACTATGCGTTCCACGTCGATTGATTGCTTTATGAAATAGTTGCATAAGTTTGCTCCCGTCTTCTGTAAAACCAATAAGTTATGAAAGTTCTCTCTCTTCTTATAGAATAGCTGATGTGATAGGATAAAGAAAAGTATTAAAAAGTGAAAAGGCGGGAAGCGAATGGGTACATATGAAAAGATGATAGAGGTTGTGAAGAATTGGGATCCGTTTCAAATGGGACCGGAGTTTTATGAAACAGAGGCGAGCGATGTTGTGAGCGTCATAAGTGTGTTTGACGATCCAAAATACATCGCAAAGAAGATTCAACATATATACTTTATGTCTTTCGAGGAAGTACCTGCGCTTGAAAAATGTGAGAAATTAGCTGTGGAATTACTTGTAATAAAAGAAGGTGGAAGCTGTTCATTATAGGCTGTCGGGATTTCCGACAGCCTTTTTTATATTATCCCGCTATTTGCTGGGTAGTAAGACCCTCACCTCAAAATTCAGCGGAAGCAAAGAAGTTAGGTGGGGGCTGATTAAAGTTTCATTTTATTGCGCGGAAAAAGCGATAATTTCTTCATAAACATGTTCAGGCTTTTCTTCAGGTAGTAAATGTCCTGTATTTTCGTAAGAAATAAATTTTGAATTCGGTAAATCTTTGTGTAGACGATGACCTACATGTACAGGGACGACGCGGTCATTTTCACCCCAAATGAGTAGGATAGGTGTTTCGATTTTTTGTAATTCAGTTGAAGATAAGTCACCTTCACGGTCTCGTATCATGCGAGTTAAAGCGGGAAATATACGGTCGTCATAAAAAGGAGCGGAGTAACCTTTTTTCATTTCATCGTCAATTAATGAGTGATCATGAACGACATTCATTAAGTTATGAACAATGCCGCGCCTTATAATCCAGTTCTTTACGTATAAATGAAAGAACGGTAAATAAGAAGAGTATAGTAAAGGTAAGGTTGCGCGAGCTAAATAGCTCGAGCTACATAGTAAAATCGTCTTTGAAATGAGTTCAGGACGTATACGGTTTACATAGAGAGAAATTTGCCCACCCATAGAATGCCCAACTAATACAATGTTTGAGAGAGATAAATGTTCAATTAAATCAATAATAATCGTTGCTAAATTGTGATAAGAATACTTAAACAGATGAGATTTATCACTTTTTCCGAACGGTGGCAAATCAAGAGCAATGACTGTTCCTTCCTTCGATAGTAAAGGAATGAGACGGCGGTAACTGAATGAGGAAGATAAAAAGCCGTGAACGAGTATGAAAGTAGGACGTTCTGTTTTATTATCATGTTCATACAATTCGTAATGAACAGTAGTGCCGCGAGTGGAAAAAGTGAAATAAGGACAAGTATATTTATGATTCATTTTTTGTCACTCCATTGATTTTTGTTCATATCATCTCCAAGGAGGAAGAAAATATGTTAACAAAAAAAGGCAAGATGACGATGTCATCTTGCCTTTCGTTTATTCAGTATTACCCGCGAACAATATTAGGCGGTGTTTTTCCTTGTAACCCTGCAACTAAATTTTCAGCGGCGGTCATGGCCATTTGCTGACGAGTTTTTAATGTTGCAGATCCGATATGTGGTAAAGTCACAACATTTTGTAATGATAAGAGTGGATTATCTTTTCGAATCGGCTCTTGTGTAAATGTATCGATACCTGCTGCAAAGATTTTCTTTTCTGTTAAAGCATGGATTAACGCTTCTTCATCTACTGTTTTCCCGCGAGAAGCATTAATGAAGATTGCTGTGTCTTTCATTAATGAAAATTCCTTTTCTCCGATAAGGTGATATGTTTCATCTGTTAATGGAGTAAGAAGAACAATAAAGTCAGACTGCTTCAGTAGCGTCTGTAAATCACAATATGTAGCATCGAATTTTTGTTCAGCTTCTTCTTTACGACGGCGGTTATAGTAAAGAACATTCATATCAAATCCGAATTTTGCTCGTTTTGCGACGGCTTCTCCAATTCGGCCCATACCGATAATACCAATTGTGCTATGGTGTACATCTAGTCCGAAGTGTTCTTTTCCGATTTCAGCGTTCCATTCACCATTTTTCACGTAAGAATCGAGTTCGCAAACGCGGCGCCCAGCTGATAGCATAAGGGCGAAAACGAGATCAGCTACTGTATCATCTAATACGTATGGTGTATTCGTTCCGATAACATTTCGGTTTTTCATCGCTTGTAAATCAAAATTATCGTAACCAACAGAAATGTTGCTCACTACTTTTAAGTTAGGAGCTACTGTCAGTAATTCTTCATTAATAGCAGATCCGAAATTTAATAACCCATCTTTATCTTGTATTTTCTCTAATAGAATATCACGAGGTACTTTCTCATTTTGATCCCATTTTTCATAATCACAGTGTTCTGATAAATAGTTTTCTACAAATGTTGGAACTGGTTCAGCAATATAAACTTTTGGTTTCACGGTTCCATCTCCTTTCGCTTTATCACGTATTTTTCCGCTGATTAAAGTTTCACTTTACCCCACATTAACGGACAGTAAGTCTCCCACCTCAAAAAGTAGCTCAAGTAAAGAGGTTAGGTGGGAGAGCAACTGTCCGTAAAAGCCCGATTGGTGCGGGCTAATAGTCAGCGGGGTGAAGCATTTCGCTGATTAAAGTTTCACTTTATTTTGACATAATTCAATAGAAAAATCTTCTTTTCAAACTGGAAAGGGTATTTGTATAATTTAGACACAAACGAAAAGGAAGGATGATTTATATGGTGACAGAAAAAGAATTAGAATTATTAGCTTGTCTTGAAAAGAGTAGTCGATTATCTGTAGATACATTAGCGAAGCTGTTAAATATAGAAGTAGAAGAAGTAAAGAAGATGGTTGCGAGATTAGAAAATGAAAAGATTATTGTGGATTATGTAACACATATCGATTGGACGAAAGTGAAAGAACATACAGGTTTAACGGCAATGATCGATGTGAAAGTTACGCCAAAGCACGGCGTTGGGTTTGATGCGGTTGCTGAACAAATTTATCGTTATTCAGAAGTGAAATCCGTTTATTTAATGTCAGGGACATATGATCTTTCTATTACATTAGAAGGGAAAACGATGGGGGAAGTAGCGATGTTTGTTTCTGAGAAATTAGCAACAATTGAATCTGTCGTTTCTACAACTACTCATTTCATTTTGAAGAAGTATAAACATGAGGGCGTTATTTATGAAAAAGACGATGATGATAAGCGAATTGTGGTGACACCATGAAGCAATTTGAACTATCTAGATCAGCAGAATCTTTAAAACCATCTGGTATTCGAAAATTTTTTGATTTAGCAGCAAATATGAAAGGTGTTATTTCCCTCGGGGTAGGAGAGCCAGATTTTGTTACCCCTTGGAATGTAAGGCAAGCATGTATTCGTTCTTTGGAACAAGGGTATACGTCATATACAGCAAATGCAGGATTATTGGAGCTCCGTCAAGAAATAGCAAAGTATCTAAAAAAACAATTTGCAGTATCTTATGACCCAAGTGATGAAATCATTGTTACAGTTGGAGCGAGCCAGGCGTTAGATGTAGCGATGCGCGCCATTATAAATCCTGATGATGAAGTGCTCATTATTGAACCAAGCTTCGTTTCTTATGCACCACTTGTGACATTAGCTGGAGGAGTTCCGGTTCCTGTGGCGACTACTTTAGAAAATGAGTTTAAAGTACTACCAGAACAAATTGAAGCAGCTATTACAGCGAAAACAAAGGCGATTTTGCTTTGTTCACCAAATAACCTGACAGGTGCAATGCTAAATGAATCCGAGCTTGAAGAAATAGCAGTGATTGTTGAGAAGTACAATCTAATTGTATTATCTGATGAAATTTATGCAGAGCTTGTATACGACGAAGTATATACAAGTTTCGCGAGTATTAAAAATATGCGTGAGCATACGATTTTAATTTCGGGATTTTCAAAAGGGTTTGCGATGACAGGATGGCGTCTCGGTATGATTGCAGCTCCTGTTCAATTTTCAGAATTAATGCTCAGAATCCATCAGTATTCAATGATGTGTGCACCGACGATGTCTCAGTTTGCAGCACTTGAGGCGTTACGGGCAGGGAACGATGAAGTGATTCGAATGAGAGATAGTTATAAGAAGCGTCGTAACTTCATGACGAAATCTTTCAATGAAATGGGCTTAACGTGTCATGTGCCAGGCGGAGCATTTTATGTTTTCCCTTCTATATCTTCAACAGGATTATCTTCAGCGGAATTTGCAGAACAGTTATTGCTGGAAGAAAAAGTGGCTGTTGTCCCTGGTAGCGTATTTGGCGAAAGTGGTGAAGGTTTTATTCGTTGTTCTTATGCAACGTCGCTTGAACAACTTATGGAAGCAATGAAGAGAATGGAACGGTTTGTAGAGAATAAAAAAAGGACAAAACGTAATACGTTTTGTCCATAAAAGGGGGGGAATACTAGAAAGCCATGTGTTAGTAGTCTATCCCAATATTGGATAATTATACTTCTTTAAGGGAAATTTTTCATGAATTTTGAATGAGTTCTGTCATAGTGGTATAATTTACTAATATAAGGTATACGCATTCTAGATAACGTTATCTAGAATGCGTACTAACCAATCGGATATTTAAAATAAATATATCTGCTTTGCTCTCTATAATTGTAGAGAGAATGGTAAACGTATGGGAGTGTTTCATATGTCAGAACAATATACAACAGGAGTGGTTGTAACAGGGAAAGTGACTGGAATTCAAGATTACGGTGCGTTTGTAGCGTTAGATGCAGAAACACAAGGGCTTGTGCATATATCTGAAATTACAAATGGATATGTAAAGGATATTCATGACTTTTTAAAGGTCGGCGATACAGTAGAAGTAAAGGTACTTTCAATTGATGAAGAGCACAGAAAAATGAGTTTATCGTTAAAAGCGGCGAAAAGAAAACAAGGAAGGATTCTTATACCGAACCCATCTGAAAACGGATTTAATACGCTGCGAGAAAAGTTGGCAGAATGGATTGAAGAGTCCGAGTTAACAAAGTAAAAGAGGAACGCATATGAGCGTTCCTCTTTTACTTTATCTTATGATATATATTTGCAAATATGATTGCATGCAATCATATTCGTATGTCGGAGGTGAAAGGACATACTGATTATCGAATTTCGTTTGGTTCTGGGTGCGTACCAAGATTTTCAGATGGTTTAAACAGTAAACCAAGGTTGATAAGCCCAGATATACCAACGATGCCGTAAATAATACGTGCAAGAGCTGAATTTTGTCCACCGAAAATGGCTGCTACTAAGTCAAACTGGAAAAAACCGATTAGTCCCCAGTTCACAGCGCCAATTACAGTAAAGACTAATGCGATACGTTGTAAAGTACTCATGAAAAAGCCCCCCTTAATTGTGAAGCATGAGCAAGCGATGAGTTAATTAACTCTTTTATAGAATGGGGTAGTTATGTTGTTTTTATACATAAAAAATGTTTGAAAGAAGATGTATATACATCTATACCGAAAAATACGAATTTTTATGCAAAAAATGAACTTTTTCTAAAAAATATATATTGGTTACGTTTACAATGTTTGAATCGCTTGATTTACAACTTCAGTTTCGCTAAAGTGAATACAGAAATACATATCCATAATTGGAGGGAAAAAGATGAGTACACATGTAACGTTCGACTATTCTAAAGCGTTATCCTTCATCGGTGAACATGAAATCACTTATTTACGTGATGCAGTGAAAGTAACACATCACGCAATCCACGAAAAAACTGGAGCTGGGAACGATTTCCTTGGGTGGGTAGACCTTCCGCTTCAATATGACAAAGAAGAATTTGCTCGCATTCAAAAATGCGCAGAAAAAATTAAAAATGACTCTGACATTTTACTTGTTGTAGGTATCGGTGGTTCTTACTTAGGAGCACGTGCAGCAATCGAAATGTTAAACCATTCTTTCTACAACACGCTTTCTAAAGAACAACGTAAAACTCCACAAGTGCTATTTGTTGGACAAAACATTAGCTCCACTTACATGAAAGATTTAATGGACGTATTAGAAGGTAAAGACTTCTCTATTAACGTTATTTCCAAATCAGGTACAACAACAGAGCCAGCACTAGCATTCCGTATCTTCCGTAAGTTATTAGAAGAAAAGTATGGAAAAGAAGAAGCTCGCAAACGTATTTATGCAACTACAGATAAAGCGCGTGGTGCATTAAAAACATTAGCTGATAACGAAGGTTACGAAACATTTGTTATTCCAGATGATGTTGGAGGTCGTTTCTCTGTATTAACGCCAGTTGGTTTATTACCAATCGCAGTAAGTGGCTTAAATATTGAAGAGATGATGAAAGGTGCAGCTGCTGGTCGTGATGACTTCGGAACATCAGAACTAGAAGAAAATCCAGCTTACCAATATGCAGTAGTTCGTAACGCTTTATACAATAAAGGAAAAACAATTGAAATGCTTGTTAACTATGAGCCAGCACTTCAATACTTCGCTGAGTGGTGGAAACAGTTATTTGGTGAAAGTGAAGGGAAAGATCAAAAAGGTATTTTCCCATCTTCAGCAAACTTCTCAACTGATTTACACTCATTAGGTCAATACGTTCAAGAAGGTCGTCGTGACTTATTTGAAACAGTTCTTAAAGTAGGTAAATCTACACATGAACTAACAATCGAATCAGAAGAAAACGATTTAGACGGATTAAACTACCTTGCTGGTGAAACTGTAGACTTCGTAAACACAAAAGCATACGAAGGTACATTACTTGCACATAGCGACGGGGGAGTACCAAACTTAATCGTCAATATTCCTGAATTAAATGAGTACACATTCGGTTACCTTGTATACTTCTTCGAAAAAGCATGTGCGATGAGCGGCTACTTATTAGGCGTGAATCCATTTGACCAACCTGGAGTAGAAGCATATAAGAAAAACATGTTTGCTTTACTTGGTAAACCAGGATTTGAAGAATTAAAAGCAGAATTAGAAGAGCGTTTAAAATAGTAAAAAGCGACCGGATTCCGGTCGCTTTTTATTATTTTATCGAAAAGTCCATCAGTATATTCAAACTAAAGTGGGTATGCTAAAGGAAAAGTCTAGGAGGGATGGGCTTGATTCCGATTCAATCAAATTTAGAAGGACGTACATATGCGTTATATAAGTTAGAAGAGATTATGAAACCACTTGGATATAGCATTGGTGGTAATTGGGATTATGATAAAGGATGCTTTGATTACAAAATCGATGAAGAAGATGGGTATCAATTTTTACGAGTTCCATTTACAGCCATTGATGGAGAACTAGATGTACCAGGCGTAATAGTTCGTCTTGGAACGCCGTATATTCTTTCGCACGTATATCAAGACGAACTAGATGATAATGTGAATACTTTAACAGCTGGAACAAGTGGAATGGATCAATTTGCTGAGCCGAAAGATCCAGATGGAGATGTGAAAAGAAAATATATCAATATTGGGAAAGTGCTCATGCAAGAATTAGAGCGTCATTTTACTAATGGTGAATAACAATGAGTATGTCGCTTTCAATGAGAACAAAGGAATGAACTGGATTAATCATATATTGTTCGTCGCGCTTTATACCTAGTAAGAGAATGTTTTGCTTTAAAAGAGTATAGCTACAATTGGCAAAAGTTTGTCCGGTGCAGGACGATGGAAGCTCCATCAGTTGTAATTTATTATCAGAGATTTCGTCGTAAAGTGAAAATAGTACACCTGAAATGGAAGGGAATAAAAGAGAAGCGGTAAATACATAGCTCGTTAATTTATTTCCTTCTATAATTTCTGACACGCCAGCTCTCGTTGCATTTTGTATTTGTTCAGAAGTAAGAAGTTCAGCGATGCAGTGAATGTTTGGGTTGAGCCCTTTTGCAGTTAAAATATTTAAAATGGACTGTGTATCCGCTAAGCTTTCGTTTTTTTCTTTATCAGCTGTTATTAATATGGTGTGTGCCGTTGCAATATTAGCCTTTAATAAAGTTTGATCGTGATGCGGACAACCTTTTATAAATTCTAAATGATGAAATGGTTTTGGGAGTAAAGAAAGTGTTTCATCAATTAAAACGATATCAAGGTTTGGTTGTAATACGTGCATTTGCTTTACAACATGTTTTGCGCGCTCATTCCAGCCAACGATAATCATATGACCGTTAGAAGTAGCGGCTTCTTCACCTTTAATTTTCATATATTGTTTATTAATCATTTCAGTAGCAAACAGCACCATATAATAAGAACAAAAGCCAGTTCCTAATAAAATAATACTTATACCTATTAGTTTTCCTAGCGTCGTATGGGGAGCAAAGTCGCCATATCCAACTGTAAAAATGGTAACGATTGACCACCAAATTCCGTCAAACCATGTAGTGAAATGAAAAGGTTCTAATCTATGTATAAGAAAACCGGAAAAAGCAGTCAGTACAATAATAAAACAAATTAAACGGAAAATAATGGAATCGCGAAATGTATCTACTAAATTCGGACGGGATTTCAATTGCCTATTCCTCCTTACTTTGTAGGACTACATTCATTGTTGCCATTATAGAAAAAAGAAAAACTCTCTAATTAAAGAGAGTTTGTTTTACGTTACATACTTTCCACTTCAGTTTGTTGGACACTTTCAAGATGCTGGAGAGCATAGTAAACATCAGCAGTATGTCTTTTTTGATCAATGGACAGTTTAAGATGTAAATAGTGAGAACCGTTTTCTAATGTTTTAAGCTTCATATTCTTAACTTTTATATCCATTTCTTTTATTTCTTCAATTACGATTGGGATATTGTCCATATTTCGTACAACAAGTTTCACAGCGATATCACGTTGACGAAATGATCTAGGGCCTACATATTTCATCGCGAGTGGTATAAGTTCGACACTAATCATAAGGAAACACATTCCGAATATCGCTTCAATATAGAATCCGGCCCCAACAGCAATACCAATGCCAGAAGCACCCCAGATCATAGCGGCAGTCGTGAGCCCTGCAATGCTATCGTTGCCTCTTCTTAAAATTACGCCAGCACCTAAAAAACCAATTCCTGATACAATTTGAGCGGCAAGTCGAAGTGGATCCATATTCATATGATCGGTATGTGGTAAGTTATAAGCTGCTTTAATAGAAACAATCGTTAGGAGGCAACTAATAATAGAAATAACTAAACACGTTTTTAAACCAAGTGGTTTCCGTTTTAATTCGCGTTCTAAACCAATGGCAAATCCTAAAATAGCCGAGAGACCTAGTTTGATTAATAAATCGGTATAGTCCATATATATTCCTCCTTGTATGATATGCTATATGAATAAAACGCTTATTATAGAAAGAAACGTCTTTTGATAGAGTAACTTTATATAAAATATATGTAGGAATTGCTCATACATGAAAGAGATATTTCGTTTAAGTATATGATATAAAAAAAGAAATGTGGGCAGTTTTAAAAAAAGTTTATAAAAGGTGTTGCATTTCATTTTTCACCATGATATACTAATAACCGTCGCTGATGCGGAAACGCAGAAAACGACAAAAAAGAAATTGAAAAACTTAGTTGACATCGAAAAACGAAGATGTTAACATAAGGAAGTCGCAAATGAGCGACCAAGTAGTTCTTTGAAAACTGAACGAAACAAACAACGTGAAACGTCAATTTTTATTTTAGATGCTAGACAAACTAACTTTATTGGAGAGTTT
>NZ_JAKUGE010000054.1:0-39823 GCF_022663795.1 Bacillus cereus group sp. BfR-BA-01349 | reverse complement strand
TTTTATTTTATCTTTTGAAGAAAATTTAGCCATAAAAAATGCACCTCCAATTGTTAGTTATGTGTCTAACAATTGGGGTGCACTTCAAAATTGATAGTCTTTAGTCGTCGCTACGCTGCATACCAGTATACATTAATACGAGACGTAATAATTCAAATACCGCTACAGCTGCAGCTGCTACATATGTTAATGCTGCCGCATTTAATACTTTACGAGCTTGCCCATATTCATCTGTTGATACAATACCTAACGCTTCAATTTGTTGCATTGCGCGCTTTGACGCATCAAACTCAACTGGCAATGTAACGAGCTGGAACACAACACCTGCTGCCATTAAAATGATACCTAATAACAACAAACCAGACATTTGTGCAAATATACCGATTAGGACGAAAATCCAAGACATATTCGAACCAAAGTTTGCAACTGGCACTAACGAATGACGAACGCGCATAAATTTATAATCTTTTGCATCTTGAATTGCGTGTCCTACTTCGTGTGCTGCAACTGCTGTACCAGCAACTGAATGTCCATAATAGTTATCTGTTGATAATCGAACCGTCTTAGCGGTTGGATCATAATGGTCTGATAAATGACCTGGTGTTTCTTCTACAGCTACGTTGTATAATCCATTTTCATCTAAAATTTTTCGAGCCACTTCCGCTCCTGTCATACCTGATGTTGAATAAACTTGTGAATACTTGCTATAGGCACTACGTACTCTTGACTGTGCATACAACGGTATGATCATTATGATCGCGAAGTAAATTAAATAAAACATCATGAACCTCCATTGAAGTTTTAATTATAGTACTTCTCATTCTATTTTCTTCTGCCACTATTGTCAATGAATAAACCTTACAATCCATATCTTTATTTATTGCATTATCTATTTTTAGAATGTACATTACTTTTTCTTTTTTCTCTCTCTCCTTTATACTTTCTCCATCCAACATAAGTTAATGTGAATAAAATAAGTCCCCCAGTAATTGTCATAAACCAAATGAGAGAGGGTGCAATTTCATCTTTTTTTACTGTGTGAAATATCTTTTGCAAATCCCCTTTAATAATCCCTAATTGCATTTGGCCGCCTTTCGTTTTTAACATAACGTTACGAAATTCATCTAAATAAGATAAATGAACATTTACACGCTGAACCTCGTTTTCTGGCAAAGCAATCATTAAGCTTGGATAAATAATATTGAATTCATTTAAAAACGTATTTAACGTTTGTTGAAACTGCCCAGCATCTTCTTTTTCCATCGCTTTTTCCATTTGAGAAAAGGCATCCATTACTTTCCTTTCTCTTTCCATCCAAAGTGGTTGATATTTCGATACTTGTGCATCAACAGCAAGTTGTAATGCCAGCACATTATCAATTTTAGCTTGCTTACCTAAACCTTCTTCAGAGAGCGATTGTTGCGCCTTATCGTAAGCTAAAGAAATAACTCTAACTTGATCTGGTGTTACTTCCTGCTTCTTTTCATTCCCCTTTATTAAAAATTGCTCCGAGAAATGTTGTAATACTTGTACCGCTTTTTCATCTTCATTACGCTTCACTAACTGTAACGAGTCGTCTAACAACCCTGTTAGCTCATTCCACTCTTCAGCATATATACGTAACGGAAACATTATAATTAGAAATGCTATCAATCCAATTAATGTTCTCTTCATCCCGGTCCCCCCTATAACTACTAGTACAAAATATGTTAATTTGGACAAGAATAGAACAGAACTAGACCGAAAAATATATTATCATTTTACAAAGAAAAAAATTCTCTTTAAGCAGAGAATTTTTTCTGTGACATCCTTTTCTTTTTTACGAAATATCGATATAAACTGTAACAAAGTATACTACCACCTAAAATGAATAATAAAATAGCACACGCAGCATGCATAAAGAACTCTTCTGGTAACATTAATATAATTGGATCTTTTTCAGGATCAAAAACCCAATAATCATTACTAAATAAAAGTTTATGGAATAATACAAAACTCTTTTCAAAATTAATAGCAATTGGTAACATAAGCGCTATCGGAAAAATGATTGTTAAAATCGATCCATGCAGTAAAAACTTTTCATTTTTCTTTTTTAATAAATAAATTCCGCCTATCACTGCAATCATAATTGTCGCATACATCACATATTGAATCTTTACTAAAATATTTTTAACATCTACAAAATGAATACGGCCATTTGTGGACATATCTAATGTTGGCAAATGTAATGCTCCGTCATAAAACGGGGATAAATATGTAATAAGCACATCGTAATTTCTTTTAATTTCATCCTTCGTCATATCCGCTAAATCAGGAATATTTAAAAAATCAATTTCAAAATAATACAGCCATTTTCCATACACAACTGCCGTTGTTGCGAGTGCAAAAATAGAAAATGCTATGCTATATGAAACAACTAAAGTAATCAATCGATCCAATATTTTTGTACCACTCTTATTTTTCTCCATGTTCTCCCCCTAAATGTTCTAACCATCATAAAGAAAATTGTTTCCTTTGCTCACGTAAGCAACAATAATATGTAATACATAGTACAGCAATACTTAACCAAAACGTAAAATAACCAATTTCCTCTACAAACAAATGCATAATTCCATATCGCGGCATTTGCCAAAATAAATAATCAATTGCATCGTTATGCAACGTCCACACAGCTGCTACTATAAAATGCCATTTTTTTATACGATAGAATGGAGCATATAAAAATCCTTGTACTGCCATCGCAAAGTGCGAAAGCATTAACATGTAGCCCATAAGGCCAATAGGCCCTTTTACGTAAATCATAATCCCGTTTACAACAACAGCCCAAATACCATATTTTATTAAAGTTACAATCGCTAACGCTTCTATTAATCCCCAGTTTCTCTTTGCCAAAAAAGCAATTAAAACAAAGACAAAAAAGAGACTCGCCATAGGACTATCTGGTACAAACGGCCAAAATATAGGTGACGTTTCTTTCAATTGATTTCCGTACCATATAAATCCGTAAATTGTACCTAATATGTTAACAATTAATAAAAATAATAATACCGAGCGTTGTCTTAACATTGCATACAAGTACACCAATCCGTATGTCCAACACCTTTCAAGCAAAGTAATTCATTCATTAAATCCTACTCTATTATAACAAACTTCATCCAACTAAATAGAAAAGCTGACTACAAATTTTGTAGTCAGCTTTTTATTATTTTTTATTATACTTTGCAACGAATTCCGAAAGCTTCTTCAGTTCCTCATCCGTACCTTTAAATACACCTTTAGGCATTGAACCTTTTCCCTCTTTCGCAATTTTAGCAATTTCTTCTGGCTTTAAAGTTAAGTTTTGCAGTGCCGGTGCTGCTGCCCCGCCCTGTAAATTGTCACCATGACATGTTAAACAAGTATTTTTTTGCATTAATTTATAGCCATCATCATTTTTATCAACTGGCGCTGTTTTTACAATTGCTCCTTGTTTTTTTGCAGCTTCCCAGTCGTGGTGTGCTACAGATTCCCAAGTTAAAAAAATAATCGATGCAATTGCTAAAAGCATAAATCCCGTTGCCACAGGACGCTTCAATGGACGTCTTTCTGGACCTCGATCAAGAAATGGAGCTAACAGTAATGCTCCAAACGCAATCCCTGGCATAATAAATGCTCCAATTACAGTAAATGAACCGGAAGCATAAGAATACTTTAATAACTGATACAAGAATAAGAAATACCAATCTGGAAGTGGTATATATCCAGCATCAGTTGGGTCCGCCATTCTCTCAAGCGGCGACGGATGCGCCACTGTTAAACATAAATAACCGATTAAAAAAACTGCACCAACCATCCATTCTTTTAACAAGAAGTTCGGCCAAAATGCTTCTGTTTTCCCTGGGTATTCAGAATAGTCTTTTGGAATATTTGGTTTCCGAGCTACTGGTACCCGAGAATCTCCTACAAACTTCATCCCTTTGCCGCGATGCATAATCTCCCTCCTTTTGTTCTTTCCCCTTTAATTTAGCAATCTCTTATAGTGGACCGGAAATACCTTGTTTGCGAATCATGATGAAGTGGAAGGCCATTAAACCTAGAAGTGCTGCTGGTAAGAAGAAGACGTGAATAGCAAAGAAGCGAGTTAATGTTTGAGCGCCAACAATTTCGGAATGACCAGCGAGTAATGTTTTAATACAAGGACCAATGAGCGGTGTTTGCTCTGCAATTTGAATCCCTACTTTTGTAGCAAATAAAGCTTTCATATCCCACGGCAATAAATATCCGGTAAAACCAAGACCTAACATAACAAAGAAAATAAGAACACCAACAATCCAGTTTAACTCACGGGGCTTTTTATACGCACCTTGGAAGAAAACTCTGAGTGTATGTAAAAACATCATTACAATTACGAGACTAGCACCCCAGTGGTGCATACCACGAACAATTTGCCCATAAGCAACTTCATTTTGTAAATAGTAAACTGATTCCCAAGCATTTTTAATATCAGGCACATAATACATCGTCAAAAACATTCCAGATAAAATTTGAATTACAGTAACGAAAAAGGTAAGTCCTCCAAAGCAATAGACGAATGCAGAGAAGTGATGTGCCGGGTTTACATGTTCAGGTACTTCATGATCAGCGATATCACGCCATATTGGTGTAATATCCAATCTTTCATCCACCCAATCATAAATTTTATTTAACATCTACTTTGCACCCCCTCTTGGCTTCGCTTTTCCTAGATACAGCGTTCCATCTTTCACTTTAGACTCGTACACATCAAGCGGAGCAAGGGGTGGCGTACCTTTAATGTTAATCCCATCTTTTGTATAACGCCCCCCGTGACATGGGCAAAAGAATTGATTCGGATGTGCTTTGTCCGAATTCCAGTTAACTGTACATCCTAAATGTTTACATACTGGAGAGAACGCAACAATGTCTCCGCTTTCATCTTTATGAACCCAAGCCGATTTTGGTTCTTCAGACTTGTACCAACCATCAACCTGCTTCACTTTAAAATCGAAACGCTTCGGCTCTGTTGTAATATCCTTTACTTGCGCAACAGCAACCATATCTGTTCCCGCTTCTTTTCTTAACACCGGATCAAGCGCAAATCGCGTCATCGGCATTAAAATACCGGCAGCCATAAAGCCTCCTACCCCTGTGAGTGTGTAATTTAAAAATTGTCTTCTTGACACGCGATGTTCTTTGTCGCTCACGAAAAATTCCCCCCTCTATCAGAAATTGTCCCCTCGTGATAAATTATATAAAAAATAAAAACTAGGACACTATCATGATATAATACGCTCATGCACAGGTCAATATCATACTACTCATAATAACAAGAACTTTCTGTTTATTGCGAGTTTCCCCATTTCTCTTCCAACATCACCATTATATTTTTTATATGCGCATGAATAACTTCTCTTTTTGCTTGATCACTAAATTGTTCTAACGCTAATGAAGGAAACCAAAATAAATCTCCCTGTAACTCTTGCATATCCTCTTTCCATGAAAAATCACTTGTAACATAAGCAATATGCTTAAAACCTTCACTTCGTAAATGATTTGTCCATTCTTGCAAACGACCTTTTTCATTCTTTTGACTTTCTACCAAATACGTAAACGCAGGCAGTAAAAGCACTCTTCCTTTATACTCTCTTTCCAATTCCGTGCTCAACAATTCGATAAATTCGCCTTGTTCTACAACCATTTTCATTTCTTTTGCTGCCGAAATTGATAACAGCGGTATTACTCCTGTATCAACATACTCTCTTGCTTGCTCAAACTGTTCTACATCTTTTACAATCCACTTCAAATCCCTTCCCTCCTTCACTTACAAATGACAGAACTTTCACTTTATATATATTAAACCACACTAAAAGAGGTAAAAAAAGAAAAACTACCCAATATAGGTAGTTTTTCTTGATAAAAGTCTGAAATTTGTAAAAATTAATTAATCCAAATAAATTCTATAAAGTCTTTAACTCTGCCGTTAATCTATGAAACGCTTCCTTATCTTGCTTATCTAACGCTTCATCAATTTGTTTCAAAAGGCGTTCTCTCCTAAACGAAAATACACTTTCTTCCAAAAACCTTTCTGCAAGTAAACGATCTTTTTCATTTACTTCAATATGCTTTGGTAGATATGGGTTTTCTTCTAATACAGCTACATAATTCGCATTTTGAAACGATGATTTAAAGTTGAGTTGAATATAAATATCCTCATCTCGATTTAAACGAATATCATGAAACGATTTTTCTGCATCTGTTGTCATAACATTTTGTTTAAAAAAGTGAAACGGTGTGTCTTTCACACAATTCGCTGACATCACTAAGCCACGCGGACAATATTTTGCATGCTCTACGAAGTGGACTTTATGCATCAATTGGTCGTGACTCATTAAATAATTCAGAATCCATACACATTCACGCTGTTTCAGTTGGTAATTATTCAAAAACCATTTTACAAAATCCTTCTTCTCGTTTACAGAAACAGGGGTATTCATAGCAATTAAGTCCCTCCTCTGTCTTTCTCTTTTCTTTTTAGATTCAAGAAGCGGCATTCAGTTTCCTTCCAACTTATGAAAAATCCTCTAAATTATATAACAACTCTTCAATATGAATTTGTGTCGGGTCTAGTTGTAATAACTGGGTAAATACTTCTTTCGCCTCTTTTCGTTTTCCTTCTTCCAATAAGAAATAACCGTACTCTTCTAAGAAGTCTGGATGATTCTTAAAAGAAGTATATGCACTTTCATAGTGTTTTAATGCATCCGAATACATTTCTAATTGTTTTTTTGCATACGCAAGATCCCAAAGTAGTTGTGTATCTGGTTCTCCACTATCAATAGCACGCTCTACAATTGCAATTAACTCTTCGTACTTTTCTTGTTCTTTTAAGATATATGCATATTTTAATGTTGCACCTAAATGCCCTGGATCTAACTCAAGCGCTTTTTGAAGAACTTCCTCTGCTTCTACTATTTTTCCTAATTTCGCCGCAATGTTCGCTAACTCTACATAAAATGGAACTGAAAGCTCATCTACTTTAATTCCTTCATGAAGCGTTTCATAGCTTTCTTGAAGCATTCCTTCTTTTTCATAGCTTTTCGCTAAATACATGTACAGTGATGCGTACTCAGGGTCTAATTCTTTTAGTTCTTGCCAAGCACCAATTGCTCTCTGATATTCTTCACCTTGGTATAATGTAAAGGCATATCCAAATAATGAGTGAATATCTTTTTGTTCCTCTAGGCCTGCTTCATAATAAGAAATCGCTTCTTCCCAGTTTCCGATCGCGCTTAACGTTTCTGCGAGGCGAAGTGCGATCACAACACCACCCATTACTTTATGTTCCGCTAATAGCGATTCATAATAAGTAATTGCCTTTTGTTCTTCACCTTTACTACTATATAATTCTGCTAACCCAAACGTAATAACAGGTTCATCAGGCATCATTTCTTTCGCCTTTAATAGTTTTTGCTCTGCTACATCATCAAAACCTTGCATTTGGAATAAATCTGCAACAAGTAATAACGATTGAACATATAAATCGTCATTTTCTGGAATATCATGAAGCACTTCAATCGCTTCATCTTCTTTATCTAGATCAATATATAATTCTGCTAAAAATACAGTGAATTCACTTTCTTCTGGATACAGTAAACGTAAGTCTTCAGTAATTGCTAATGCCTCATCTGTAAATCCAAGCGTATGATAGTAACGAGCGATATCATACTTCTCTTCATCATTCGCAATTTTTAATTGTTCTTTTAATAATTGTAATCCTTTTTCCGCTTCACCATTTTCAATATATGAAACAGCTTGTTCAAACTTTTGCATAAACGTCTCCTTTAATTCTTAAAAATATTCTCTTCTGTTCATTTATCATAAGCAACTCACTGTTAGAACGCAACCTTTAGAATGAGCATGCTTCTTCTTATACTTCTTCTTACAGAGTAGTTAATTGTTCAAAAGGTTCGGATATGACACCGATACCTTATCATCATCTTCTATTGTACCGCTTTCTTTTATGACCGTGCAAATAACTTCTCTCACTAATTATCGAGCCATACAAACCGTGGTTTACAGAATAACTTAATTAGCAGTCTTCAACCTTTATTTTGAATGCGATAAAAAAGGCTCCTATACTAGGAGCCTTCACAATCTCTTAAGAATATGTTTCTTCTTTCTGTACTTGCTCATTTACAAGCTCTTTCAGCAACTCTATAATTTCATCATTTTCTTCCTTCAAACCGACAGTAATACGAATACCATCATCGATACCAAATGCAGCACCAGAACGAACGATATATCCTTTTTTCATTAATCGTTCAAAAGCTTCATTACCCGGTATACCAAGTTTTAAGAAAATGAAATTTGTTTGAGATGGATAATAGAATACGTTATATTCTTTACAAAATGCATAATACTGATTTAAACCTTCAGCATTCTTTTGCACACAATCTTGTAAAAAGGCTTGATCTTCTAATGCAGCGAGTGCTACAGATTGGGCTACAGTTGATGTATTAAATGGTAACCTAGCTACTTCTAGCTGTCCGATTAACTTCGCATCCCCAATCGCATATCCGATACGAAAAGCAGCTAAACCATATGCTTTTGAAAACGTGCGTAAAACCATAAGATTTTCATACTTTTCAAGAAGTGGTAATGTTTGCGGATAGTCTTCTGCTTCCGCGTATTCATAATATGCTTCGTCCATAATAACGAGAGCCGACTTAGGAACTGATTCTAAAAATGAAAGTAATTTTTGTTTCTCAACATATGTACCTGTTGGATTATTCGGATTACAAATCCATACAATTTTCGTTTTCTCATCTACTTGCTCTAGCATTGCATCTAAATCGTGAATACCATCTTTAAGTGATACTTCACGAACTTCTGCTCCTTCAATAACAGCATGGTGATGATATTGTGAAAACGTAGGCTTCGCCATTACAACGTTTGTTCCTTCATGTAGTAACGCTCGGCTAATCATTTGAATGACTTCATCTAATCCACTACCAAATAGTAGTTGTTCTGCTTTTACACCTAAATGTTCCGCTACTTTTGTCCGAAGTTCAAAGGCATATCCATCTGGATAAAGGGCATATTGGCTCGCTAAAGAAGTTAATGCTTCTGTCACACGTGCTGAACAACCGAATGGATTTTCGTTGGATGCTAATTTCACAATTTTTGATAAACCATATTCTCTTTTTACTTCTTCAATGTTTTTCCCAAGCACATACGCTCTCAAAGTTAACAATTGCTCTTTCACTCTCATTTTTCTTCCCCCAGTCATTTCATTCAATTTGATTACAATACGGTTATAGCCCCTTACTGTAATCTTTTGTCATAACCGTCACTATTACGAGAATACCTCTAAATGAGCACTTCACAGCACTTCGCTATCATTTTAAACCATATCTTTTTGAAATGCCTCTAACGCAATATGAACAGTCTCATCTGAAATAGATACGACATTCACTACCCCATATTCCTGCATAAGCACCATATGAATTGCTCCTGCATTTGCTTTCTTATCTTGTTTCATCAATTGAACGAGGCGCTCTACATTCAAATCTCTTGGCATTTTTGGATAGCCGTATTTCAAGAACCACTGCTTCATATCTTCATAAGCAAGATCAACCTTGTACACTTGCTCACTTAAAAATATGGCGAATAACATTCCAACCGCTACACCGTCACCGTGAGTAATATTTCCATACCCTAGCTCTTTTTCAAGAGCATGTCCTAACGTATGTCCAAAGTTCAAATGAGCACGTACACCCTTCTCTGTTTCATCTTGTGACACAACATTTGCCTTTACAGGAATCGCCTTCGTTAATATATGGATTAACTTCTCATCATGAAGATCCGCTAATGTTTGCACTTCTTCTTTTAACCAATGGTATAGCTCCACATCACCGATAAGAGCATGCTTTATCACCTCTGCATAACCTGAACGCCACTCTTTTTCAGGAAGAGACTGTAAAAACGGTGTATGATATACAACTGCTTCTGGCTGATGGAATGCACCAATCATATTTTTACCTAACGGATGGTTAATCGCGACTTTCCCACCCACTGCGCTATCGTGCGCTAATAAAGTTGTCGGAACCTGCACAAAGCGAATACCACGCATAAACGATGCAGCAACAAAACCAGCTAAATCTCCAATCATTCCGCCTCCAAGTGCAAGAATTAAAGAATTTCTATCTAATTTATTTTCAAGAGCTGACGTATGAGCCGCATAGAAATTTTCGAAAGACTTCTCCTTTTCGCCACTTGGTACAACAAACGAAAACACGTGCTGCTCTACTTGTAATGCATCGATAACTGTCTGTAAATGTAGTGATGCAACAGCTTCATCTGAAATGATCATTACGTTAGATACCGCTGGCTGCATATTTTGAACGATCGTTGTTAAGTTTGACAACGCTTCTTTACCAACATGTACATCATATTCTTTTGATTTCGTTTGAATATGTATGTTTCCCATTAAAATCCCCTCGCATATTCATTATGTTTCTCAATATTTTCACGAATTAGTTCCATACGATCTAATCCGAATTGTTCTATTAAAGCTGTCGCTAATTCCCAAGCCACAACCGCTTCTGCAACGACACTAGCTGCTGGCACTGCACAACTATCTGAACGTTCAATGCTCGCTGTAAAAGGCTCTTTCGTATCAATATCTACACTTTGAAGAGGTTTATAAAGTGTAGGTATCGGTTTCATCACACCGCGCACAACAATTGGCATTCCAGTCGTCATACCGCCTTCTAGTCCACCTGCATTATTTGTTCTTCGTGTATATCCATGCTCCTCATCCCACAGAATTTCATCATGAACTTCACTTCCTGGTCTATGCGCTGCTTCAAAACCAATTCCAATCTCGACACCTTTAAAAGCATTAATACTCATAATTGCAGCTGCTAATTTCGCATCCAGTTTTCGATCATAATGCACGTAGCTACCTACTCCAATTGGCATCCCTTCCACACTTACTTCAACGATTCCACCGATTGAATCACCATTTGCTTTCGCATCATCAATTGCTTTCATCATTTGGTTACCAGCTTCTTCATCTAAGCAACGTACAGGAGATGCTTCTGTAATACTCTTTAATTCTTCAATTGAACTATACGTAATCTCCTTAGCTTGTACACCGCCAATTTCAATTACATGGCCCGCCACTTTAATACCAAGTTCTGCTAACACCTTTTTAGCAACCGCACCAGCAGCAACACGCACCGTCGTTTCGCGCGCTGACGAGCGTTCCAGTACATTCCTCATATCTCTATGACCATATTTAATCGCACCATTTAAATCAGCATGCCCAGGCCTTGGTTTTGTCACTTTCCTTTTCATCTCTTTTTCTTCTTGCTCAGTTAAAGGCTCCGCCCCCATAATTTTTGTCCAGTGTGCAAAATCACGATTTTCAACAACAAGTGCAATAGGGGAACCTAATGTTTCTCCATGTCTAACACCACTTAAAATTTGCACTTGATCCGTTTCAATTTGCATGCGTCTACCGCGCCCATATCCCTTTTGCCTTCTAGCTAACTCTTCGTTTATATCATCTGCTACTAAAGACAATCCTGCCGGAACACCTTCTATAATCGTTGTAAGTTGTGGACCATGAGATTCACCAGCTGTAATATATCGCATACGTTATTCCTCTTTTCGTATATGTATTTATCTCACTATATTAACTTTTATCATTCTAAAAATATTAAAGAAATTATATCATAAATCGACCATTTTCTTATTCTATATTTCCGATAGGCCTAATTTAAATATCAACATATCATAACAGCTCAAACTTCGTAACTAACTGAAAATAAAAAAAGTGCAAGAAGAATACCCCTATTCTCCTTGCACTTTTTACTATTATCACAGTGATTAAAGCGTTTACAAATTATTTCAAAATAATTAGTAAATCCATTCATTCATTAATTTTGAGTAGTCAACTAATTCTTCTTCTTTAAAGAAAATAGCAATCTCGCGCTCTGCGCTTTCTAAAGAATCAGAACCATGGATAATGTTTTTCGCAACAGTTACACCGAAATCTCCACGAATTGTTCCAGGAGCTGCTTCATGTGGTCTTGTTTTCCCCATCATGTTACGCGCTGTATCTACTACACCTTCACCTTGCCATACCATTGCGAACACAGGTCCAGATGTAATAAAGTCTACTAACTCACCAAAGAAAGGTTTTTCCTTATGCTCAGCGTAGTGTTGTCCAGCAATTTCCGGAGTGACTTGCATTAATTTTGCACCAACTAATTGAAAGCCTTTTTTCTCAAAACGAGCTACAATTTCCCCAATGAAGGCACGTTGTACACCGTCTGGTTTTACCATTAGAAATGTTTTTTCCATAAAAAATCTCTCCACTTCTGAATTATGTATGTAATTGTATATCCCCACACACATATTATCACCCTTATCACAATTGTGCAATAGTTTTGAAATAGAGAGATTATTTTATTTTTTAGAATAAACATTAAAATTTTCGTTTTCCAATATACTTTGCAACATTTTGTAATGCGTACTTTGCTTTTCCACGTGGAAGTGGTTTTATTATTTCTAAAGCTTTATGTAAATAACGTTCACTAAACGCAAATGCTTGATCAATTGCTGTACTATTTTTTACAGCATCAATAATTTCTTGCATTTCACTTGCTGTTGAATTTTCATGTACAGATGTGATTTTCTGACGAAGTACTGGATCTTCCATCGCATATAAAGCAGGAAGTGTAATATTCCCTTGTAGTAAATCTCCGCCAGCAGGTTTTCCAAGTTTCTCTTCTGTGGAAACGAAGTCTAAAATGTCATCAATAATTTGATAAGACATCCCTACAAAATACCCATACCAAAATAGACGATTTACCGTATCACGATTAGCACCAGCAGCAATCGCTCCCAATTGACAACTCGCGGCAATTAATAATGCTGTTTTTCGCTTTATTCTTCTTAAATACGTTCTTAAATTTTGGTCATAATTGTATTTATCTTTAATTTGTTCAATTTCACCTTTACAGACTTCTAAAATAGTATGTGATAACGCTTGATGCGCCTCTGGAATTTCGATATTTGTTATACATTCAAGAGACTTAGCGAACAGATAGTCCCCTGTATACATCGCAATACGATCTCCCCATTTCGCATTCACAGTCGCACTGCCGCGTCGTAAAAATGCAGCATCAATAACATCATCGTGAACAAGAGAAGCCATATGAATAAGTTCTAACGCAACAGCAACATGCTTAATCGCATCTAACTTATAATCTCCAAATTTCCCTGCAAGCAACACAAATACAGGACGAATTCGTTTCCCACCAGCTTCAATAAGCTGTAATGCTGCCTCTTCTACTAATGGCTGTTCAGAAGCGACTGTCTTTTTTAATTCTTTTTCTATCACATTAATATCCGATCGTAAAAAAGAGTACATAAGTTGTAACTTCATATTGTTCACCTTAACCTAAAACTTCTTTTTTCTATTTTGATTCTGGTTTAATACCTAAATGCATCGCTGCTACCCCGAAAGTAAATGGTTTCACTTGCACACGTTCAAGTCCAGCTTGCTCAAACATTTGAGCCAATTCTTTCATCCCTGGGAACGTACTAGCAGATTCTTGAAGCCATGAATATTCTTTATAACTTTTCGCAAACATCTTTCCAAATAACGGCATGATATATTTAAAGTATAAAATATACCCTTGTCGAAAACCAATCATTGTTGGTTGAGATGTTTCTAAACAGATTACTTTTCCACCTGGTTTTACTACACGTGTCATTTCTTTTAATACGTGCATATAATCCGGTACGTTACGTAACCCAAACCCAATCGTCACATAATCAAACGTATTATCTTCAAACGGAAGTTCCATTGCATTCCCATGTAGAAGTTCTACTTGTTTTAATTGTAACGCCTCTACCTTTTGCTTACCGACAGATAACATATTTTCACTGAAATCTAAGCCAACAACCTTTCCTTGTTCACCTACGGCTCCAGCTAGCGCAATTGTCCAATCTGCGGTTCCACAGCATACATCAAGCGCTTGACTACCTGGTTGTACATCCATAATTCGCATCGTTTCTTTACGCCACGCTTTATGTCTTTGAAAACTAATTACAGAATTCATCACATCGTATTTATCAGAAATCTTTTCAAATACGTCATGTACTCTTTCTTCTTTTGATTGTTGCATGCTCGTACCTTCTTCCAATGTAAAATTGCTTATGTCTTCTATTTATTCCTTAACACAGAATTTATTTCATTTATGTCTGTGTGATTTTCTAAAAATTGTTTTTCTTTCTTTCTCAATTCCTTCATCCAACCATTAATCACTACTTCTGCTTTATCCCCTAAAGCATCTTGCATAGCTTGAAAAACAGGTGAATGTTGCTTATCAGCATACAATTGAATTTCTTTTTGAAGGCGATTTCCACCTAATACGTATGTAATAAATGGCTTCCAATGTGATAAATGAAAATGATCACATGTTTTTTGAAGGAGCGCAGACTCAATCGCTACTACGCTTTTCATTATGTCATCCGTCGTTTCATGCGCTTTTTGGTATAACATAATTTTGTGTTCATTTATCTCTTTAATTCCTTCAGCAAGTGCACGAATTAAAACAATATCACGATTCATAGACAATAAATAATAATATAGTCCACTATAGTAATCGCCTGCAAGTACTGTTAATTGACGACATTTATGGAATTCAATCTCTTCCTCGCCTGCTTTATTTGATACCCTTTCATGCGTATCAAGCGCAATTTGTACAAGCATAATTGTTACTACGTAATGCTCAATTTGTTCTATATGTAAGTTTGCACTCTTTAAAGCACCATATAACAATGCTATCTTTTCTTCATCAATAAATGGTTCTTCAATATAGTTTATAAAGTAAGGATGGCGTAATTTCTCCATCAATTTTTCTTTTATACCCGCATACCCTCCGTAGATGTCACACACAAAAAATCACCCTTGTTTTCTAATTCATAAAACTTATTATAACACATACACTCTATTTTCTATAACCAAAACTTGGCTACACCTACCATTCATGTAAGCAATCTTTCTAATCTCACTCTGTCTAGTTAAAACTATATCATTTATTTACTAAAAAAAAAAAGAAAAGCAGTTTCCCGCTTTTCTTTACTTCGTTTTAATAAACGATAAAATTTCACTGCGCGCTGCAGCATCATTTTCAAGCACACCACGCACTGCTGTCGTTACTGTTTTCGCACCTGGTTTTTTTACACCACGCATCGTCATACACATATGTTCTGCTTCTACTACTACCATTACACCATGAGGCTCTAGTACTTCCATAATAGAGTTCGCTACTGTTGATGTAATACGTTCTTGCAGTTGTGGGCGACGTGCAATTGTATCTACGGTACGAGCTAATTTACTTAACCCTGTCACCTTTCCACCTTGCGGAATATATGCAACGTGAGCAACTCCATAGAATGGAACTAAATGATGCTCACACATCGAATAAAATGGTATATCTTTTACTAGTACAAGCTCTTCGTGATCTTCTCCGAATACTTTATGCAAATGCTCTTTCGGATCTTCATGCATACCTGAGAACACTTCTGCGTACATTTTTGCAACACGCTTTGGTGTATCAAGTACTCCCTCACGATTTGGGTCATCCCCAATCGCCTCTAAAATAAGGCGTACTGCATGTTCAATTTGTTCTAAATTAACTTTTGCCATCCGCTAGCCCTCCCGAAAACCTAAAAGTGATACGAACACATTCTAGCATATTTATGTTTTTAAAAGCAAAAAGAAGAGTTCCCAAAAAGGAAACTCTTCTTCCCTGTTAATATGTAAGGATTATTTAACCGCATCTTTTAACGCTTTACCAGGTTTGAATGCAGGTACTTTACTTGCAGCGATTTCAATCTCCTCACCTGTTTGTGGGTTACGACCTTTACGAGCCGCACGCTCACGAACTTCGAAGTTACCGAATCCGATCAGTTGTACTTTATCACCTTGTTTTAAAGCTTCTAAGATAGAATCAAAAACAGCGTCTACTGCTTTTGTTGCGTCCTTTTTAGAAAGGGAACTTGCTTCTGCAACAGCATTGATTAAATCTGTCTTGTTCATGCCATTCACCTCCTCCCAAAGATAAGACTGTATAATGATCATAAAATGAGTCTTACTTTCATTTGTAGGCAATTTTTGCAAATTCTATACTACAAAGATGTAGATAAATCATTATCAACGCCTATATTATACGATTCTCCTTTATAATTCAATATTTTTAAGGAAATTGTTACTCTGAAAATGTGAAAATCTGATGAAACTTGACAATTTACAACAATGTATTAGATAATGACTGTTTATTTTTCTATTTTATAATCAAAAAAACAAAAAATCCCTCTACAGTGAGAGGGATTTTTTCTTATAGTATAATCGCAATTAATCCGCCAGATCCTTCATTAATAATTCTTTCTAGCGTTTCTTTTAATTTATATCTAGCATTTTCTGGCATTAAAGATAATTTCGCCTGAATTCCTTCTCGAACAATCGAGCTAAGTGAACGTCCAAATATATCAGAATTCCAAATTGATAACGGGTCATCTTCAAAATCTTGCATTAAATAACGAACTAATTCTTCACTTTGCTTTTCAGTACCAATAATCGGCTCAAACGTTGACTCTACATCTACTTTAATCATATGAATAGATGGCGCTACCGCTTTTAACTTCACACCAAACCTTGAACCGTGACGAATAATTTCTGGCTCATCTAAGCTCATATCCGCTAATGCAGGCGCTGCTACACCATATCCTGTTTGCTTAACCATACGCAGTGCATCCGCCACTTGATCGTACTCTATTTTCGCATGAGATAAATCGAGCATAAGCTTTAATAAATGATCTTTCCCTCGAATTTCTACTCCTACTACTTCTTTTAAAATCTGATCATATAATTCATCTGGCGCATATAAATCAATCTCCGCCACACCTTGCCCCATATCAATGCCAGCTAGGCTCGCTCGATCAATAAATTCATATTGACTAAACTGCCAAACAACGCGATCCACATCACGAAGACGTTTTATATCCTTCACAGTTTCTTGAACTGCTTCTTGATAACTTTGACGCAACCAATGCCCTTCATTTAGCACCATTACCCAGCTCGGAAGGTTCACATTCACTTCTAATACAGGGAATTCAAATAGCGCTTCACGAAGTACATTATATACATCTGTTTCTCTTAAACTCTCCACACTCATTGCAATAACCGGGATATCATATTCTTCTGATAAACTTTGGCGTAATTGCTCTGTATCTGGATGATACGGCTGTACCGTATTAATTATCATAATGAAAGGTTTTCCTACTTCTTTCAACTCATTTACAACGCGTTCTTCTGCCTCTATATAATCTCTTCTTGGAATTTCACCAATTGTTCCATCTGTTGTAATTACAACACCAATTGTTGAATGTTCTTGAATTACTTTACGCGTGCCGATTTCTGCAGCTTCATGGAATGGAATAGGTTCTTCATACCAAGGGGTATTAATCATGCGCGGGCCATTCTCATCTTCATAGCCCTTCGCTCCAGGAACCGTATATCCAACACAATCTACTAATCGAATATTCACTTCAAGTCCTTCATCTACTTCGATAGAAACCGCTTGGTTTGGAACAAACTTCGGTTCCGTCGTCATAATTGTACGACCAGCAGCACTTTGAGGCAATTCATCCTGCGCTCTTTGACGGTCAGACTCATTCTCAATATTTGGAATAACTACAAGTTCCATAAATTTTTTAATGAATGTTGATTTCCCTGTTCGAACAGCTCCTACAACTCCAAAATAAATATCACCGCCTGTTCGTTCTGCAATATCTTTAAAAATATCTACCTTTTCCAAGTGATTCCCTCCCTCAAAATTTTTGGGAATAATTCCGCGTTTATAGTCAACTAATACCTTCTCTAACGTTGCCTATAATATCTGATATAATATAATGGTATTCTAGAAGTTCGGACAATATATCATATAATTTTGTCCAATTTCATATGACTATTAAAAAATATCTTTTGTTTGCATCGTAAGTTGTATAACATAAAAAACCTTTCTTCTAGAACTTATTCACTAAAAGAAAGGTTCATGACTTATCATTTTAAAAAAATTGGTTCTCCGTCCTTTACTGTGTACGGTAAAGAATAAGCTGGTACAAACGGGGAACCTTTCGAAAGTATATTTCGAATATCTTCTCCCTCCGCAAACTGCCCTTCATTTCTTTTCAAAGCGTCATATAAGTCGATTCTATAATCAACAAAAACTTCTCCTTTTTCATTAATTACAAAAGGAAGTCCTTTACCAGAATATGGACTTGTCACTTGTGGCACATCTTTATATCCTAGTTTTTTGAAATCCAATTCATATACACCATCTGAAATTACTTTTTTAAAAGGTGGATATTGATGTTCATCACGATACATCCTAAGCTTTAAAGATAGTTCCTGAATTTGTTCAGCTATCCTAACATCAATTAACTTTACTGTTGGATTTGTTTCAACGTCTATTAATACATATTGGTATACTCCTCCACTTTCATACGCATTCCCTGGCGCTTCTTGTATGTAACGCGGGGCAATCTGTTGAAAATCGATTGGATACTTTTGATAAATAGGTGTACTCATATCCCTCGTCTTAATTGGCAATATCCCATCATTTTGCTCCTTAAATGTCACAACAGCTTTTTGAACAACCTGTAGCTGATCTTCATAAGGAACCGCATTTTGCTTCATATTTTCTTTCGGATACAGACACCCCGTTAAAAGGCTCATACAACAAAATATTAAAATAATATGGAATTTTTTCACTACCATCACCTTTTCTTACTAATCTAACTTGCTCCGTATGTAGTATTTTCGAGACCATTCCATTTACTGCTGTACAGGTCCACTAAATACAACAAGAAAAATAACAATTCCTGACACAATCATAAGGGTGTACGCTACTAACGCTGTAATCCCTTTCAAAAATTTATTCTTTATTTTATGTCTACTTAATAAAATAAAACTTACTGCAAAAAACATAAATCCAATTGCCCCTAAAGCTAACCACATTTTCATAAGCCCTTCTGACATATACACACCCCTTTTTATTAATCTATTTTTATACTATTTTAACAAATTAAAATCTTTAAACAAATACAAAAAGAACTTTTTACTACAAATTGCGAATATGTAACTTTAATCAATAGGTTTTCCAGCATTTCTCACCAATCTAGACAAAAATAAAACCGAAGCGATTGTATCTCTCGCTTCGGTTGACCAAATATGCCCAAAAACAGCTCTATTCCCATTCTTTCATGGCTATCATATGCAATCTACAAACTCTTTGTTTCTCATAATTTATTTTTTAAACATTTTGCTTAACGAGCCAAAATCTGTTGGCATATTATTATTAATAATCGCTTTTACAATTTGATCCTCTTGCTCTTTCGGCACTTCACGTCCCGCCATAAGAGCCACTTGATGAATTAATTGACGAAGTACAGTTTCATCACGTAAATTCGCATTTTGCACGGATGATGCTAATTTAAAAATATCCTCTTTATTTACTTTCGCTTCCTTCTCAATATTATTAAAAATGTTATTATCCATTCTTTTCACCCTCTCCTCAAGTTACTCTTCATCCTATGCAAAAATGAAAAAATGGTGAAAAGACCCAAAAAATAAAAAAAGCGATAGAAGTACAAATGTACTTCTGTCGCTTTTCTTTACAGTAAATCAGGTATAGCTTCCACTTCATGTTTTCGAACACGCCCCATCAATGAGCCTACCGCATCTTTTACGTTATTCCCATTGAACAGCACGTCATATAAAGCAGCTGTAATCGGCATTTCAACTTCCATTTTCTCTGCCAATTCATGAGCAGCTTTCGTTGTTCTTACACCTTCCACAACCATACCCATACTTTCTAACACTTCTTCTAAAGAGTGTCCTTTTCCAAGCATATTTCCAGCGCGCCAATTTCGGCTATGAACACTTGTACACGTTACAATTAAGTCTCCCATACCAGTTAGACCAGCAAACGTTAACGGATTCCCGCCCATTTTTCTTCCTAAACGAGCAATCTCTGTTAAACCACGTGTCATCAATGCCGCCTTTGCATTATCACCTAATCCAAGACCATCAGTTATACCAGCAGCTAATGCGATAATATTTTTTAACGCACCACCAAGTTCAACTCCAACGATATCTGGATTTGTGTATACACGGAAATAACTATTCATAAATAAATCTTGTACTTCCTCAGCCGCTTCCATACGCTTTGCTGCAGACGTAACTGTTGTCGCTTGTCGTAAACCGACTTCTTCAGCATGACTCGGTCCAGACAGTACAACAACATCTTTAATTAAATGCTCTGGAATTTCTTCCTCAATCACTTCCGAAATACGTTTTGACGTACCAGGTTCAATTCCTTTGCTCGCATGAATCCAAGTAATTGGTTCAGTAACAATTTCTTTCATCTCTTGTAATACATCTCTGTACGCTTTCGTTGGTACTACTAGCAGTACTGTATTTACATCTACTAATGCTTCTTCTAAAGAAGAGTAGGCTACGATTGTGCTTGGCAATGTAATGCCTGGGAGATATCGACTATTCTCATGTTTCGTATTAATTTCATCCATAAGTTCTGGGCGATTTCCCCAAATACGTACATCATGTCCATTGTCAGCTAATACCATCGCTAACGCTGTTCCCCAGCTACCTGCTCCTACTACTGTGATTTTTGTCATAAAATCACATCCTCTCCATTAGTCTCTTGCTCTAGCGATAATGTGAATCGGTGTTCCTACGAAGCCAAATGATTCACGTAAGCGATTCTTTAAGAAACGCTCATATGAGAAGTGCAATAATTCTGGATCGTTTACAAACACAACAAATGTCGGTGGTTTTACCGCAACTTGTGTTGCATAGAAAATTTTCAGACGGCTACCATTATGAGTTGGCGTCGGATTCATCGCTACCGCATCCATAATTACATCGTTTAATACGTTCGTTTGAATACGGATACTATGACTTTCATTTACCTCATCGATAATCGGTATTAATGTTTGTGTACGTTTTCTTGTTTTTGCAGATAAGAAAACAATTGGTGCGTATTCTAAGAATTGGAAATGAGCACGGATATTTTCTTCAAATGCTTTCATTGTTTTCTCGTCTTTTTTCACTGCATCCCATTTATTTACAACGATAACAACAGCTCGCCCTGAATCATGAGCATATCCAGCGATTTTTTTATCTTGCTCAATAATTCCTTCTTCACCATCTAAAACGACTAAAACAACGTCAGAACGTTCAATCGCTCTTAGCGCACGAAGTACACTATATTTTTCTGTACTTTCATACACTTTTCCTTTTTTACGCATACCAGCTGTATCAATAATTACATAATCTTTTCCATCTTTACTATATGGTGTATCGACAGCATCACGAGTTGTTCCTGCTACATTACTAACAATTACACGCTCTTGACCAAGAAGAGCATTTACAAGTGATGATTTCCCTACGTTTGGACGTCCAATTAAAGAGAAACGAATTGTGTCTTCATCATATCCGTCTTCTTCAATCTTTGGAAAATGTTGTGCAGCTTCGTCTAGTAAGTCACCTAATCCTAATCCGTGTGTACCTGAAATTGGGAATGGTTCGCCAAATCCTAATGCATAAAAGTCATAAATGTCACTGCGCATTTCCGGATTGTCCACTTTATTTACTGCAAGTACAACCGGTTTATTTGAACGATATAAAATTTTTGCAACTTCTTCATCAGCTGCTGTTACACCGTCACGACCGTTTGTCATAAAAATGATAACATCCGCTTCATCAATTGCTACTTCAGCTTGTTGACGAATTTGTGTCAAAAACGGCTCGTCTCCAATATCAATTCCGCCCGTATCAATAATGTTAAATTCATGATTTAACCATTCTCCAGCGCTATAAATACGATCGCGCGTTACACCTGGAATATCTTCTACGATTGAAACTCTTTCTCCAACAATTCTATTGAAAATAGTAGATTTCCCTACGTTCGGGCGACCTACTATCGCTATTACTGGTTTCGGCATATACTTTCATCCTTTCAACTTGCTTCTGTTTATTATGTAAAAAACCCTTCTTTGTGCAAGAAGGGATTTGCATTCCAGAATATTTCTCAACGTATCAAAACACCTCACATTATAGCACACGTTGCTAATGTTTCACAATAATATATACATTCTCTTGTAAGCGATGTGCAATACCATCTAAAATTGCCTCTAAATTATTTGCAATAAATTCTAGTTCCTCTGTCGATTCACAAACGAATAAAGGAGCACCACCTGCAAATTTTTCTGGAGTCGTTGTTATAACTGCCAGAATAACACTTTCTAACATCATCTCTTATCTCCCCTTCCTTTCGGGGCTTCCGATGACATATGGACAGCACTTTCTAACGTTGGTACATTTCCTATGACACCTATCGCTTTCTCTGCATCTTGATCTTGCGGCAGTACAAAAATCCCAACCCTGCCATCCTCTAAATCACGCTTTGCTAACGGTACAAGCGCTGGTGTACCAGAATCTCTATAAATCCCTAACGCTACTGAAACATCGTGTAAAATAGCTTGTCGTTGCCCTAAATTTGAGATTGTAACCATCGCATCAATTGATTTCGGCTTTAAAATAAAACCCATACCATATTTCATAATTTCTTCTTGTCTTGCTGGCAATCCAATATTCATAATGTAAATATTGTCAATATAAAGCCCTGCTCCTTCAAAACGAAGCGGAACGTGCTCAATTTCAACAAGATCATGCAGCCTTTTACCAGACATTAATTTTTTCGCGATAAAAAATGCGATTATAGCCATAATTACTCCTGCAATCCATGAACGGAATCCTATATACGCAAACGTCGTTGCAAACGACGTTAACATTGCCAAATAGTTGCGACTTTCAAAAACCAATGCAATTCCTTCAATGTATGTATTTCCACGCGGTACGAGCTCATACCCATCTAATTGTTGAAGCGTATTTCTTTCCATATTACGTACATCACGAAATTGTGTCGCTGCTAACGTAAGAAATGTAATGGCAGAAAAATCTTTTTTCAAAATAGACGGGATTGCAATCGCTCCTAAAGCAGCTGCAATTAACCCCATTGCAATATGAATAATTTTCCCATGCAGCCTCGTCGGATATTGCCGCGTATCCGTCCGAAGCATTAGCACCCTTGTAACTGTCCCCGCTATTACGCCGCATAAAATGGCTGGTGTATATTCAGTCATGTATTACCCTCGCCTTTCTTTTACGTGTTTTTCTCTTAAACCGTTCCATGTATACTGATGCTTTTGCACTCCAAAACAATACTGCCATGAATAATGTAGAAACGGCGACGATATCAAAAAATGCTAAACTACCGTAATCATATGGGAAATTCAATTTCCTAAAAATAAATGTCACTAGCAGCTCTCCTTGTAACATCCCTACATATAGAGAACATAATCGTAATATGCGATCCCCATGCAATAACACCGATGCATACACAAGAGCACTACTTAGCAGAAACACTCTATCCACCACAATCCAAATCGGATCATATATTTCTAACAGATGAAAACTTGTATATAACATTGCAATAATAAGTGCCGAAAGTAAGCTATATAATTTTTTCCAGACAGAATATAGCGTGATCCCTATAAAAGAAATAATACAAAGTAAAAGAGCATTTACTGATACCACGAATGAGGCAATCGTTACATGTAACGGAGAGCATATTATAAAAATCAGTATACAAGCGCCTAACTTCCACCGAATAAGGTCCTTTTTCATAAAAAAGGTTACAATGATCCACCCTATCCAAGCTACAAAATAAAAAGTACTTCCATCCATCAACTTCACCTCCTATGTTTTCCATTATGGGAACTTTTTATGAAAGTTAATCCACTTTATTTACGCATAGTTTTTTCTTATAACAGCAACACTTTTAACAAGGAGGTGTTATTCATTATGGGTAAAGATCGCCAAGAACGAAAACTACGAGAATCACGCCGCGTTGAATCCGATCGTGATCAATCACTACAATATCCAGGTGCAACTGGACTTGATACACCAGAACAGGCTCGAAAACAAAACCAGCACTAATTAATACAAAAAGACGGTTTCGATATTGTACGAAACCGTCTTTTACATAATCAGTTTAATGTTTTCTATTTATATTGAAATAATATTTTGCGCACCATATCCTCCCATCACTTCTTTTTACCTTCACCTATTCCCGTTAAAAATTAAGTTCTATCCAGTAATCCGACAACACACCATCTACATTTTTTAGTCCTTTTTCAATTGCAATTTTTACGAAATGATATTTTTATATAATACTAGTCCCATTCTCCACTTTATATTACGAAAAAGAATAGAACAAAAAAAATCAACCGAACGGTTGATTTTTTATCTCCTACTATAATGCGCAGTATCAATACCACGCTGCATTAACCAATGATATGTTTCACCCTTTACAACAAGAGGTACAGATTGCAACTCTTCTATCGTCTTCGCACCAAGAGCTGTCATTATAAATTTCAAATCTGTATGTAGAAGCTCAATTTCATCCACTAACTTCTCGATACCATCTTGCATTAAAATACGTAAAAAGTAACCAGCAAACGCAGTTGTATTCGCCCCTAATGCGATCGCTTTCGCTACGTCAAGCGCTGTTTGTATACCCCCAGATGCAATAAAAGAGAGGTTATTATTTGTAGAGGTTGCTTCAATAATCGAGGTTGCTGTTTGTATGCCCCAGTTATTAAAATAAGAAAGCATTCGCTGTCTTCTTTCATTTTCAACAGCAGCAAAATTTGTACCACCTTGCCCACCAATATCAATTGCTGTTACACCTACGTTCACTAACTGTTGCATTGTTTCCTTACTCATCCCAAATCCAACTTCTTTTACAATGATAGGAACTTTACTATTTAAAACAATTTTCTCAATACGCTGAAGTACTCCAGTAAAATCACGGTCTCCTTCTGGCATCGTTAACTCTTGTATGACATTTAAATGAATTTGTAATGCATTCGCTTCAATCATATCAACGGCGCGCTCTGCCTGCTCGATAGTTGCCTCACTACCTAAATTAGCAAAGAAAATACCATTTGGGTTTACCTTTCTAATCACCTTATAAGAAGCAGCTTCACTTTCATCTTTTAACGCCGCCATTTGCGAACCTACAGCCATAGCAAGGTTATGATGTTTCGCTACATATGCTAATTGCTCATTAATATGTAACGTTTTCTCTCCTCCACCACCAGTCATCGCATTGATAAAAATCGGCGAACTTAGTGAAAGTTCGCCGATTTTTGTTTCACATGTTATTGTGTCATAATTTGAATTTGGCAAGCTTTGATGCACAAAATCAATATCATGAAAGCCATGCGTACGAGACTGACCAGTAGAAAGAGCGTATTCAATATGATCTAATTTACGTTTTGCCCTTACCACTTGTACCCCTCATTATTTCTTTAATTTTTTCAGTTGTTCACCAATAATATCACTTAATTGGAAAGTAGCAGAATCAGCATTTGGCTCATACTGACTATAATCTTCAGTTACATTATTTTCCTCAAGCGCTTCTTTTATACTTAAAGAAATACGTTTCTCTGCTACGTGAACTTCAAGTACTTTCACTTTTACTTCTTGTCCCATTTCCAATACTTCATTCGGATTTTTCACGTGACGATTTGCAATTTGAGATACGTGCACAAGTCCTTCAACGCCCGGTAAAACCTCAACGAATGCACCAAATGTAACAAGGCGTTTTACTACTCCCTCACGAATATCTCCAGCTTTTATTTCGCCAGCAACGTTTTCCCAAGGTCCTGGTTGAGCTGCTTTAATTGATAAAGAAATACGTTGTGTATCAGCATCAACAGATAACACCTTTACCTTAACCTTTTGACCTTGCTCTAACACTTCAGAAGGTTGCTCTACACGTTCGTGTGAAATTTGTGAAATGTGAACTAAACCGTCCACTCCACCAACATTAACGAATGCGCCAAAGTCAGTTAATCGTTGTACTGTTCCTTCAACAACGTCCCCTTCTTTTAATGAAGAAATTGCTTCTTTTTTCTTAGAATCTAGTTCTAATTCTACTACCGCTTTATGCGAAAGGATTACACGATTTTTTTCACGGTCTAATTCAACAATTTTCACCGCTAATGTTTTACCTTTATAGTCAGTAAAGTCTTCTACATAATGTACTTCTACAAGTGAAGCTGGAATAAAACCGCGAACACCAAGGTCCACAACTAATCCGCCATTCACAATATCTTTTACAGTAACATCAAATACATGACCAGAAGTAAATTTCTCTTGTAGTTCTACCCATGCTTTTTCTGCATCAACAGCACGTTTAGATAAGACAAGATCATCTTCTTCTAATTTAATAATTTTTAACTCTAGTGTTTGATCTAATTCTACAACATCGCTTGCTTTTTCAATATGAACGTTAGCTAATTCACTAATTGGAATTACGCCATCTGTTTTGTATCCAACATTTACAAGCACTTGTTTCTCTTCAACCTTCGTTACAGAACCTGTAACAACGTCACCAACTTGTAATTCTTTTGAATCCATAACTTCTTCATTCATTTTCTCTACCATGGAAATACCTCCCTACAGAATTGACAAAGCATTTTTTATGTATATACGAAATGAAAACAAAGTTTTCATTTGCATGTTTAAGAATTTCTCATCACATACTCTTTTTCAATAACATTCACAAGAAAATATATTAAACCTATATAAATAGTATACAGCAAAACCAGCTTGAAAAAAGTATGTTTTGAAATATAATAGCGAATATATTCTGACAGTTTTATTCCTCTTTAACTAACTTCTTACAAATCAGCTCATTTGTCAAGGAAAGAGACTCACAATTCACGTATCCTTTACATTTCTATTTAAACAAAAAAAGAAAGAGGATTATCCCCTTTCTTTATTTCGCAAACACTCCAGAAACAATGCTCATAATTTTTTGGACAACTTCTTCAATTGATAAAGAAGTCGTATCTAATTCCAATGCATCATCAGCCTTTTTTAGTGGAGAAACTTCGCGTTCTGAATCTAATTTATCACGCTGAGCAATTTCTTCTTTTAGCTGCTCTAAATTAGAATCGAAACCTTTATTTAAATTTTCTAAATGCCTTCTTTCCGCTCTTTCTTCAACAGAAGCAAGCATAAAGATTTTCACTTCAGCATCCGGTAATACATGTGTACCAATATCACGGCCGTCCATTACAACGCCACCTTTTTTCGCTAACTCTTGCTGACGACGTACCATTTCTTCACGAACAAGGCGATGTTTCGCTACAATAGATACTCGATTCGTCACATCAGGTGTACGAATTACTTCAGAAACATCTTGTCCATTTAAAAATACAAGCTGTGTATTTTCTCCTTGCTGAAACTCAATATTTACATTCTTTACAACTTCCATTAACTGCTCTTCATTTTCAATGTCTACTTTTTGTTCAAGGGCTGCATATGTAAGCGTACGGTACATTGCGCCTGTATCAATATAAACATAAGAAAGTTCCTTCGCAACAACTTTTGCCACTGTACTTTTCCCTGCAGCTGCTGGACCATCTATAGCAATCGAAATTCGTTTATCCATTGTAACACCTCATTTTTTCACTTATAAAACAAAACGAAAAGCAGGTGTTCACCCTGCTTCTTCTCATTTGCTTCGCGTCATTATATCCTCAATTATTGTAGCATAATCCTTCATAGAAGAAAATGAAAACTACCGATTCACCTGCAAGATTTCCACTTTGTTTTTTACCATAACACCCTCATAATAAACAATTTTAGATAAATATTTCACTGATGACTTATGTATAAATAACAATTGTACAACAGAAAGACAAATGAATTGTATTATTAATATACGAATAAAAATTCTCTCCATCTTTTTCACCGTAATTTCTCCCTCCTATACTATATTTGCACATTTCGTTTCGTAATTTTATACATCGTACATATAGCAGTTAATTTTATTGTCATTTTCGAGGCATACTTTTATACATTTCCATTGTCGAATTTACTCAAAACATGTTATGTTCTAAATGTATTTTTTTACTTGAAAGGGGTATAAGCATTGAAAAGCATCCTAGTTTTACACACAGGTGGAACAATTGCAATGGAGGAAGATAAAGAAACTGGGGTCGTACAACCAGGTAAAAAAAATCCTCTTTTAAAATTCATTCCTGATTTAGAAGGCGATGTTGATTTAATCGTTGAAGATGTGTTCCATCTACCATCTCCTCATATGACACCGAGCGAAATGTTACAATTACAAGTCATCATTGATGAAAGAGTAAAACAAGACAACATTCATGGCGTAGTTATTACGCATGGTACGGATACATTAGAAGAAACAGCTTATTTCTTAGATTTAACAGTACAAGCAACTATTCCGATCGTAGTGACAGGTACAATGCGCTCTAGCAATGAGTTAGGTGCTGATGGTCTATATAACTTCTTATCAGCTGTAAAAGTTGCTAGTTGTGATGAAGCTGCAGAAAAAGGTGTTTTAGTCGTATTAAACGACGAAATTCATTGCGCTACAAATGTAACGAAAACACATACAAGTAATGTCGCAACATTCCAAAGTCCACAATACGGACCAATTGGAATGGTAACAAAACGCGGCGTTGTCTTCCATCACGCTTTAGTACATCGCGAATCATATACGATAAACAAAGTGTCTAAAAATGTAGTTGTTCTAAAAGCATATGCTGGCATGGATGATACATTATTAGCAGCAATCGAAAATCTTCCTGTAGACGGCATTGTTATCGAAGCTCTTGGACAAGGTAATCTCCCTCCAAGAACACTACCTAGCCTAGAAAGATTATTAAATAAAGGTATTCCTGTCGTATTAGTTTCTCGCTGTTTCAACGGTATCGTTCAAGACGTATATTCGTATGAAGGTGGCGGTAAACACTTAAAAGATATGGGCATTGTATTCACATACGGCTTAAATGCACAAAAAGCACGCATTAAATTACTTGTTGCATTAGAGAATACAAATTCCCATGAATCCATTCAAAATATGTTTATGCACGAATAAAAAGGAGCTGTCGAGATTTTCCCGACAGCTCCTTTTTATTTTTCTCTTGATGCAATGGTTTGCGCAATCGCATCTCCATGAAATCTACCGTTCTCGATAAATATTTCATTTGCATTATTTCCAGCAGCAATGACACCTGCAATGAAAATATTTTCAGCATTCGTTTCCATTCTATCCTCTGTATAAATTGGACGTCCTGTTTCTTCATCAATCTGAACACCCATCTTCGTTAAGAAGCTATGATCAGGATGATAACCAGTCATCGCAAATACAAAATCGTTTTGGATTGTAAAAGCTTCACCATCAACTGTAAACGTTAATGTATGCTCAGCAATCTCTTTCACATGAGCTCCAAAATGCATTTGAATTGTACCGTTTCGTACTAACGCCTCAAATTCCGGCAAAATCCAAGGCTTTATGCTTGGTGAATACTCACTTCCACGATACAGTACCGTTACACGTGCACCAGATTTAACAAGTTCTAACGCGGCATCTACACTCGAGTTTTTCCCACCTATAACTACTACATCTCGATCAAAATAAGGATGCCCCTCTTTAAAATAGTGAGCTACTTTCTTCAATTCCTCACCTGGAACATTCATATAATTTGGATTATCATAATATCCAGTTGCCACAACAATATATTTCGCTATATACATTTCCTTACTTCCGTCACGCTTTGTCGTCTCAACCTGAAAAAATTCTCCATCTTTTTGAACTTTCTCCACTCGCTCAAAAGCATTTACACGTACAGATTTACGTTTTACTACTTCACGATAATACGCAAGCGCTTGATTTCGAACTGGCTTACGATTTTCTGTAATAAAAGCTACATCACCAATTTCTAATTTTTCACTAGAAGAGAAAAATGTTTGATGAGTTGGATAATTATAAATGGCATTTACAATGCTTCCTTTTTCAATTACTAACGGATTTATCCCTACCTTTTGCAACGAAATTGCAGCCGCTAATCCGCACGGACCGCCTCCGATTATAATAACTGTTTCTTTCTGCATACTCGTCCACTCCTAGTCTTCTACCAATGCACTATTTATAAAAACAAGAAAAAACCTACTTACAGCAGTAGGCACCTATCTTTATTGTATTCATTTTTCATATATTTGTCATCTAAACGAAACGTACATCCGATAGACATCTGCTAAAAACTGCTGAAATTTAATACCTTGTTTCCCTAATACATTCTCAGGATCAATCTTTCTAGCTGGATCAAGCGTTTTATGTGACACGATATCTTTTTTCGGATTTAAGCCAAAGTTTTGGCATAAATACGCATGATACCATGTAAAACGATTATACGCTTCCCAAAAGTTAACATCGCCACCATAACAAAGTTCCACTCCAATGGCCGCCTTATTTGCGTCATATCCATATAAGTCATTATCCGTCGGCACACCATATCGAACATGATACGCAACTTCATTTATAGGAATAATCTCCAATATTGTTTTATCATCTATAAATGTATGCGCCGAAGCTTTCGGTTGTAATTCATTAAAGTAATCTCGATTCCCTATCGCATTGCTTCCAGGATTCCCTGTATCATGGCTTACGATAAATCTCACTTTAGTCAGAGGAATCCCCGGTCGTGAACTTCCATATCCAATATAATTGCGCTCTATAGGAAACATCGCCATTGCTACCAACTCCCGCTCTAGAAGATTACCTTACTTCCTTATATATGTATTCGGTAGCAATGTCCTTATCGCATATTTCTTACGCGAAGAGAAAATCGAAAATATTTGAAGTGAACACCATAAACAACAAGATACTTACAGCCACTCCATAAAAACCGTAAAACCAAACACAATCTTCTTTCGTATCTAAACCGAAAAATTTATTTACCGATTGTAATAATGTGCCACGCTTGCTTTGTTTGTTTCGTAATACTTCCACTCGCTCTACAACATCTGCTGGCATCATAAATCTTTGGTCTACTGTCATTTTCATCATTTATCTCTCCTTAAAATCATTTCCGTTTTGTTTATCTAAGGAGAGTATAGCACGTTTGTTCGTATAGAACAAACGTGCTTTTTTATTTTTATTTTATTTTTCAGCAAGCCAAGTAAAAATTGAGATTACAACGGCAATAATCGGCCCTACTACAACCACACCAAATATCAGAAACAGTAGCCCTTCCCCGAACATCCGAATGGTACTTATTTTTCGAGCTTTCATCGTTCTTGCGAGTTCTCCCTCTAACCTCTTAACCTTTTCTTCTAATTGTTCTACTCGCTCCAGCATTTCATTCTCCATATACAACACCTCATTTAATACTTCAACAAAAAAACGTGATTCCCTCGAAAGGAAATCACGTTTTCTCAAGATATAATATTTTATACCCAACCTCTGAAGCGGCTTGCTTCAGCCATTTTACGAACACCAACCATGTACGCCGCTAAGCGCATGTTCACTTTACGAACTTGTGCTGTTTCATAAATAGAATCAAATGATCTTACCATTACTTTTTCTAAACGTTGTTCTACTTCTTCTTCAGTCCAGTAGTAACCTTGGTTATTTTGTACCCACTCAAAGTAAGATACTGTTACACCACCAGCACTTGCTAACACGTCTGGAACAAGTAAAATTCCGCGATCTGTTAAAATTTTAGTCGCTTCTAATGTTGTTGGACCATTTGCAGCTTCAACAACGATTTTCGCTTTAATATCATTAGCATTTTCTTCTGTAATTTGGTTCTCAATTGCAGCTGGAACTAAAATATCGCAATCAAGTTCTAACAATTCTTTGTTTGAAATTGTATTGTTAAATAGCTTTGTTACTGTACCGAAGCTATCACGACGGTCTAATAAATAATCAATATCTAATCCATTTGGATCATGTAACGCGCCGTAAGCATCTGAGATTGCAATAACTTTCGCACCTGCATCATGCATAAATTTAGCTAAGAAGCTACCAGCATTACCGAATCCTTGAACAACAACGCGTGCACCCTTAATATCAATGCCACGTTTTTTCGCAGCTTCGCGAATACAAATTGTTACACCTTTCGCTGTTGCTGTTTCACGTCCATGTGATCCACCTAATACAAGCGGTTTACCTGTAATAAATCCTGGTGAATTAAATTCATCAATACGGCTATACTCATCCATCATCCATGCCATAATTTGAGAGTTTGTGAATACATCTGGAGCTGGAATATCTTTCGTCGGTCCTACGATTTGGCTAATTGCTCGTACATAACCGCGGCTTAATTTTTCTAACTCACGGAATGACATTTCACGTGGATCACAAATAATTCCACCCTTACCTCCACCATATGGTAAATCAACAATACCACATTTTAAACTCATCCAGATTGAAAGTGCTTTCACTTCATTTTCTGTTACATTCGGATGGAAGCGAATCCCACCTTTCGTTGGACCAACAGCATCATTATGTTGTGCACGATATCCTGTAAATATTTTAACAGTCCCGTCATCCATACGAACTGGTATTTTCACTGTCATCATACGAATTGGTTCTTTTAATAATTCATATACTTCGTTTGGATAACCCAATTTTTCTAACGCTTCACTAATAACAATTTGTGTTGAATTCAATAGTTCAAAATGTTGTTCCCTTTGTTGTTGTGTTTTTGTTTGAGTTCCCTTTTCGGCTACCATAGTAAGTAAACCCCCTGTAATTTCACTTGTTTAGTAAACCTTCATTGCCTAGTATACACCCTTAAATTTGGAATGCAATAGAAAACGCTAACAAATATATACAAACTATTTTCTGTTGCAAGCGTTTTCACTATTATTATAGTCCTTTTATTACTTTTAGAAAAGTAAAATACTTAAATATTTAAATGTTTTTTATTTTCATCAACCACACTCCTATAAAACTGCATATTTTATTTTCAAAAAGTATGTTCGAGTATTTACAATCATCCCTTCCCTTCTCCAAATAAAAACAAAACCTCAGCTATGTTGTATTAGCTGAGGTTTTGTTTTTTCACAAAGTAATTGTGTATTTGCTCTATCGCGTTAACATCCATTAATTCTTTACCGTACTCCATGATGCGATAAATGGTTGCTGTAGACGGATTACCGTATTCCGCTAAAATAGCTATAAAATCCGCCTTTAACAATTGAATTTGTTCCTCTTCTTCCACCCAAAGATAGAAGCGCTCATCCCACGTATATAGCTTTCCGCCAGTTACACCAAGGTTATATAAGCGATTCGACAGGTTAATTACGTCATCTAGCGTAGCAAACTCATATAATATATGCTCACTTTCATCTAGAGTCACTTGCATTTCAATAAACTCGTCACGGAACTCATCATCTGTATCCATTTCTTGATTTTCTTTCGTTACAATTACAACCATTCCTTGTGCTTGTAGAGAAAACACTTCAACTGCAATCGGACCATCTGCTTCAAACCCTAATTCCTTATTTGCTTCTTGCATCATATCACGAAATAATTGCTGTACTTTCGGTGCATTTCTCCATAAATCTTCTTTCGTTAATCCTCGTTCAGATAAATCATCAAATGTTAGAAAAATTTTTATCTTATTGTAATTTAATCGTTCCAGCCTCATCTCATACCCTCCCTACGTAACCAATGCATCTAATTTTTATTATATGAAATAGAAAATAGATGGTTCTTTTCGAACAACTATTCCGACATTTTTAACCATCCATCCCATTCTTCTTTCGTATCACCAATTAAGATTGTTTCAATGTCCAACTGGTTTAGAACGCCTAGCTTTCCGATAAATCCAACTGAAAGAGATTCCCTTTTTTCTTGTAATAAATTTATAAAGTTCATCGTCTTTTTCATTTCTTGTTCGTCAGCAAAAGATACAAATACATATTTCGGCTGTATTTCCTCTACCGCTGATAACATACCATCTTCAGCTAAGCTTGTCCTAATATATATCGCCTCATATCCTTTTAAGCGTAAATAAGTTGAAAAAATAAATCCTTTCAATGCATCCTTTTCTAACACAATAACTTTGTGTAAAGAGGAAAACATTGAGGCATTGTGATACACCATCCCTAGACGCGTTTGTAAAAATGATAGTGCATATTGAAATTGCACCATTGAAATCTCATTATTATTTTTTGACGTTAATAATTTGTCTGTCACTCGAAGAACAATACTGGCAACAACCTTCTCTGTTGAATATATACTAAAAGCTTCGTTTAATAATGCAGCAATTGTAATTTCATCAAATTTTAACAAAGCTTGTAGCAAATCGTCCACTAAAACAACTTCTTTATCGAAATGTATCTCTTTTTGAACTGTACTCTGCAAACGATTCTCTTCTAATAATTGAACTGCTTGTCCAATCATCATACCGGAAGAAACTTTTTCCATTAACCATTTTAAAATTTGAATATGCTCTTCTGTATATAAACGATGCCCAGCTTGATTCCGCTTTGGGGCAATAATTTGATATCGTCTTTCCCATGCACGAAGCGTACTCGGCTGAACTCCAATTATATTCGAAACGGCTTTTATATTGTATTTCCCATTAAGAGTTGGCATCATTTCCCTCCGCACAATGTAATGATGTGTGTTTGAGCAGGTGCTCGGAAACGAAGTGGTATCAATGTTGTTCCATACCCATTACTAACAAAGAGAATCGTATTTAAATGGTTATATACGCCACCTTTTAAATATTTTTTAGATGGGAATAATCGGATTTGCCCTCCATGCGTATGTCCACTTAAGACAAGTGAAATCTGTTCATTTCCAGACATTTTTTTTATTATATCAGGGTTGTGACTAACTAGGATACGAAAACCATCTTCTTTACAATCCGCCAATGCCAAATCTAGACGATCACGGTGCAATCCAACATCATCTATACCGAGCAAACAAATTTTCTCGCCTAATTCAGACTCAAATACCACTCTTGTATTATCTAAAACTTTTACGTTATTTTCTAATAATAACGCATCTAATTCATGATATTCTATCTCATAATCATTGTTTCCCCACACAAAATATACAGGAGCTATCTCTCTTAACTTTTGAATATTCGCAGAGATTTTTGATAAAGAGACACCTTTCTCCGCTAAATCTCCTCCGATAATTACGAGATCTACTTTTCCTTTTACTTGTTCAATTAACAAATTCGAAATGACTCTTCTATGAATATCAGAAATAAAAAACACATTTACTTTTTGAAAACTTTTCGGAAATTCTTTAAATACTAAAGTATGTTCCAACACCGTATTACGCATCGCTTCTTTATACATCACAAGAAGCAATAAAATACCCATGCCTATGAGAGTACTGAATAATATAATCCATATCATATTTTTGACTCCCCTCCTCATAAAGATAATCCTAGGCTTTTATAACAAACTGTGATCGCTTAACTCACTAGCTTTCTTGCTTTGTGGACTTATCTTTTATCGGAATTTTTAATTCTTGACCTGCACTCACTTCATCTTCTTGCAAGTTATTATACTTTTTAATTACTTCAATTCCATTTCCATCTGAAAAATATTGCTTCGCTATACTTTCTAAAGTTTCTCCCTCTTTCACAGTATGCGTTATTACTTTTTCAGAATGTTTCTGTGACTCAGATTTAGCTGAATCAAAGAAGATTACTTCAAACGCACTTTTTCCGGCATTATTACTATCACCCTTCACCTGAATATATTTATCCGTATACCACAAAATACTAATTGGCAGCAGAATGAATAGAAATGTTAAAACCCGGACGAAAATGTGATTTATTTTAAACTTTTGTTTTTTTTCTTTATTTCTATGAATTTCACTACGCGGCGGTAAACTTTCTTTTTCTTCCACTCGCTCAACTTCTAATTCCTCTTCAAAATCAGGAATTCGTTTCCTCATGTTGTTCACCACCACCTTCCATTTATTTTCTTAATTGGAGTCCCATTATAAAATCAACAAGAAAGTGTGCAAAGATTGTTATAAACAAATTTCCTGTCCATTCAAATACATAACCAAAGACAAAACTAATGAAACAGACGAAACAAAACAAAAATGGCTTTGTTATATAACGAATATGTAACACTGCAAATACGAAGCTCGCAATTACAATTCCAAAATGAGTCTGTACTACACCTCTAAATAAAAATTCTTCTGCAAAACCAATTAAGAACGTAATAACGAGTAAATGCAGAACGGACATTCCTCGAAACATCTTATCGTTAATACCACCATCATCAAACCAAGACTCCGGAAACACTCGCATTGCAACATAATCTAATAACACAATACCAATCGCTAACAAACCACCTATAATAAGTATAGATACTGGTTCCCACTTCCATAAATTAAAGACTTCTTTTACATCTTGAAATAATATATATGCCAGTAAACAGCCAATACCGATAATAATTAACTGTGTTATATATAGATTCAGCCTTATTTCCTGCGGACTCATATCTTCAACATTATGCCTTTGAATGTTCATCATTCCTCCATCTTTTCTAGGCCGAAAAGCTTTTGTAACTCTGTTTCCCAATTATAGTCGAAATCCGATTGTTGCGCTCGTCTTTTTTTATAATCTTCTTTTGTAATACCGCAATAATCGCAGCAATTAATTAACTCTTGCTCTTTCCTATAACCGAACTGTTGCAGCACATATTCACGTCTACATCCTTTAACTTGTATCCATGACTTCATATTTTCTAGCTCACTATATTTATTACGCAACCTTAGTTCTACTTCAGCTATTAATCGGTTCATGATTTCATCTGACAAACCTTCTAATAATAATCTTCGTTGTTGTATAATTCCAACCTGTTCGAGATGATAACGAACGAAACGCCAATATTGCTCATTAAATCTTGCTGCATTATAACAAATTTCTTCTACATCTTCTATTGGTAATTCTTTCGTTTGAAACATTCTTTCTTGTAGTAAAGAAAATAAAAATTGTATTTGTGACTTACTTGGCAATTCATCCTCAATGATTGAAATTGGTAAATCATGATCCAACGGACTACATAATAAAATAGCTATACTCGGTTCGCCATCTCTTCCAGCTCTTCCGATTTCTTGTAAGTAAGAAGCTATATTAGTTGGATAATGAAAATGAATAATATATCGCGTATTCGCCTTATTTACCCCCATACCAAATGCACTTGTGCATATTACAAGTTGCAGTTGATCGTTCATAAACTGCTGTTGAATTAACATACGCTCTTCATGTTCCATACCACCATGATAAAAAGCTACACCAGTAACACCTTTTCCTCTCAAGTATTCCGTTAACCTTTCTGTCCACGCTCTACTTGAGCAATATACAATCCCCGGCCCTTGTAAATACATCACCTGCTCTAAAAGCGCCTCTTTCTTTTCTTCTATCGTCTCTACAAATTGCACATCCATTGCAATATTAGGACGGTCAATAGAGTATACATGTTCCGCGGCACCCTTTAAATTTAAACTATTTGCGATATCCTGCAGTACCCCTTTTGTCGCTGTGGCTGTCAATGCTAATACTGTAGGAGAACCAATATTTTCAATAACTACATTTAGTTTTTTATAGTCCGGTCTAAAATCATAACCCCATTGAGAAATACAATGAGCCTCATCAACAACAAATAATGAAATATGAATTTTCTTCAATTCCCTAATTAATAACTCCGACTGTAACATCTCTGGTGAAACAAAAATAAATTTATATGAAGATAATTTTTTCATCGCTTCTCTTTTTTCATTTAATGTCCGAAAACTATTAAATGCTATTACTCGGTTTTTCACAACATACTTTAATTGTGTCACTTGATCTTCCATTAAAGATAATAACGGTGATACAACAAGCACTGTTCCTTCTCGCATAAGCCCCGGAAACTGATAGCACATAGATTTCCCTCTTCCAGTCGGAAGCATTGCTATCACATCTTTTCCTTCTAATAAATCTGTAATAACTCCTTTTTGACCTGGACGAAATTCAGAATATCCAAACCACTTATATAAATATTCTTCAAGTTTCATTTACACCCTCCATCCGCGCTAATACAAGACGAACTTCAAAATAAGAGATATCTTCTCCAACCGCTTGTTTCAAAACACGTAACTTCCGCGTTTGCAATGCTTCAATTACTTTTATTACTTTGTCTATCTTTTCTTTTTCCATAAACATTTCAATAGGAAAATCTTTTTCTCGCAAAGCAATTTCAACAAAATGATCTTCTATCGTTGCAACCTTTAAATTCCGAATCGTCGCTATTTCTTCTAAAGAACGTCCTTGTCTCCAAAAATTATATGTTTTTTTCGTCGATAAACTAAATAATTCAGCTCTCTCATTTGGATAAGATATAATTTCAGCTAATAGTGGAAATTCATTTTCTTTATCACGAACTTCTTGTATAAAGAAATGCATTGTACCCCAAAATAAAAAATACACCCTGAATATATCTTGTTTCGTAATTTCTGCTAATTGTTGCAATGTACAACCAATACGTTCATAACCCGTTAGCCGATATGTTACAATCGTCGCTTCTATCGTATTGCTCTTTTCTAAAAGATTATGTACTTCCGTCCATAGTTTTCTCGCCAACTCACTTCTCTTATATGGTATTCCTGTTAGAAAACGTTTCACCCACATCATTATTTCTGTATCTTGCTGAATTGGGATAAACTTCGTATTATTCTGTTGTAAATTTGATATAGTTTGAATAATTAATGATAATCTTTTCCAAAATGTTTCACCTAATTCACCATAATGTAAACCATGCAAATGCGCCGGAAAAGCATAAACTTCCTCCCATTTATGTAACTGCATTTTACCCGTAGGTGTTAACACATATGTATTTTCATGTATTTCTTGAATAAAATTCGCTTGCAACAACTTTGCAACTTTACCATCATAGTCATTTCTATTCAACGATTTGTATATTCCGAACAAAAAAGAAATTCGGAACATATTTCCATCTTGTAAAGTTTGCGAAGAACGTTTGCCCTTTAGTAAATAATAAATAGAAGAAACGGTTCTTTCACCATTCAATTGTTTTAAACAATGCAACAAAGTATATTGTATTTGCATGACCGCTTCCACCTTCCAATCTTAACTTCATTCTTTTCAGTACAATTACACTATCTACTTTCGCTCATTAAACTTATCATATAAGAACTATATACTTGTATATATTCTATTGTATCAAACGAAATCATATTTACGTATTTTGAAAATCTTATGACATAATTCAAAAATAAGTTGACACTCTAATTGATAAGCATTATCATTATAATTTTATGTTGAAAAGTTTTACAAACCGTTTTACAATAAGGTTATAATTTTTATGGCGAGCTTTTCACATACATATTATCAGGAGGGAAAAAAGATGGCAAAATATACAATCGTTGATAAAGATACTTGTATTGCATGTGGTGCTTGTGGCGCTGCTGCACCAGACATTTATGACTATGATGATGAAGGTATTGCATTTGTAACATTAGATGATAACCAAGGTATCGTTGAAATTCCAGATGTATTAATTGAAGATATGATGGATGCATTCGAAGGCTGTCCAACTGACTCAATTAAAGTTGCTGACGAATCATTCGACGGAGACGCTTTAAAATTCGAATAGTCTTTTATTAACTTCAAAAAATGCCCCTCATATTGTGAAGTGCACCCCAATTGTTAGACACATAACTAACAATTGGAGGTGCATTTTTTATGGCTAAATTTTCTTCAAAAGATAAAATAAAAG